>DNNV01000135.1:9524-10591 GCA_003497505.1 Clostridiales bacterium
CGTAAATTCCGTAACAGCAGGCAAGTAATTTTTGCTCACATATGAAATTTTGTCGGAAATCCGCCTGACTGAGCTTCTTGTTTCCTCGTCCTTTATAAAATCAAAATAATTTACAAAATCTTTCATCTTTTCTCCTTACATTTTAACACTCTTATATCTTACAAGGCATACAGCATTGTCTGAATCAGCCTTAAAAGCAAAAATGCCAAAATAGGAGAAAAATCAAGCATTCCCATGCCTAATCCCAGTCTATCTAAAATTGCCCTGCATGGAGCCAGTATAGGCTCGGTCATTTGATAGATAAAGTAGGAAATTCTTGAAGATTGTAGGGTTGGGAAAAATGATAGCAAAACTCTTATTAGTATTAACGAATCTATGATCCTCAATAGTAGACTAAGAGCTATTTTTATTGAATACATATATGCTCCTTATTTATAAAAATAATTCCTTTCGTATCTGTCGCTTAATCTTCCGTCAATCTGCACATTGCAAGGAGCTAAAACAAAAATACCGTTTGATATTTTTTGAATGCTTGCTTCAAGTGCATAAACAGCGCCTTTAATGAATTCAAAAACCTGTTTCTGGTCTTCCAATTCCATTCCCTCGATATTAAGAACAACTACCTTTCTGTTCTTAAGCTCGTCAACGGCTTTTGTGCAATCCTCGTACTTTGTCGGCTCACATATAAAGACTTTCATATCAGTGTTAGAATGAACCTTAATTACATTGTTTTTTCTCGTAAAAGTTTCCATTCTTTCCGGTTTGCTGCTGATGCTTTCAGCAACCATCTCCTCCTCTTCATAATCATCTTCCAAATCCGTGATGCCGATAAAATCCTTTACTTTGTCCATTACTCCCATTTACTTTTCCTCCTTATATTTTCTCGCGCCAAACACAGCAGTACCAATTCTTACTATATTCGCGCCTTCTTCAATAGCGATTTCAAAGTCATTTGTCATTCCCATAGATAGATATTTCATTTCAGTATTTTTAAGCTTCATGCCTGAAATCTTATCATATATTCCCTTCATTTTTTTGAAAACCCACCTAATATCCTCGGGGTTCTC
>DNNV01000135.1:10645-11213 GCA_003497505.1 Clostridiales bacterium
AATATCCTCGGGGTTCTCACTGAAAGGCGCCACGGTCATAAGTCCCAAAACCTTTATGTTTTCAAACTGCTCCATGGCCTTTACAAAACTGTATACATTTTCTTCATCCAACCCGAATTTGCTTTCCTCCTCACCTATATTAAGTTCAATGAGGACGTTGGATATTATGTTATTTTTCTGCGCTCTTTTGTTTATTTCATTAGCAAGTTCCAGATTTTCCACCGAATGTATCAGAGTTGTCTTGTCAATTATGTATTTTACCTTGTTTTTTTGCAAGTTTCCTATTAAATGCCATTTTACACCTATATCCGAAAGCTGCTCGTACTTGGATACCAGCTCCTGAACTCTGTTTTCGCCTAAGTTCACCAGTCCGCCTTCAACAGCCTCTCTAGCCCTTTCGGCATCCACTGTCTTGGAAACAGCTATTACCGTTATATCCTCGGGGCTTCTGCCTGAGCGCATGGCCGCCGCAGCTGTTCTTTTCAGGATTTCGTCAATATTTTCCTTTATGCTCACAACAACCTCCTAATCTGCTATTTGACCATCATATACCTTGTCAGGCTCTAAA
>DNNV01000138.1:0-2891 GCA_003497505.1 Clostridiales bacterium
TTGAGCCATTCATGGAGGAACAGATCAGAGCTGCCGGAATTAAGTGCATAGGAAAAGACAAATTGCCCAACACATGGGAATTAAATCCTGATATTGTTGAAAAATCACTGTTTGGAACTGAAAAGACAATCATTGATTACGACAGGAGCGTTGCCGTTAAGAGACCGCCTACATTGTGCGCCGGATGTCCTCACAGAGCATTCTATTATGAGTTGTCCAAGAAGAAAAATGTAATGATTACAGGAGATATAGGATGCTATACTCTTGGAGGAATGGCTCCTCTGAATGCGATGGATACTGTAATCTGCATGGGTGCCAGCATAAGCTCGGCCCACGGAGCAAAAAAGGTGTTCGAAAGAAATAATGACGATAAGCGTCTTGTTGCAACTATAGGTGACTCAACATTCTTCCATTCGGGAATGACAAGTCTGCTGGACGTTATTTACAATAAATCAAATACAATAACCTGCATCCTTGACAACAGAATCACGGCAATGACAGGACATCAGCAAAATCAAGGAACAGGATACACTCTTCAGGGAGATGAAGCTAATATTACTGATATAGGAGAGGTTGTAAAGGCCTTAGGCGTTAAAAATATCAGGACTGTGAATCCTCTGGACAATGCAGCTATGAAAGATGCGTTCAACTGGGCGTTTGAGCTTCAGGAACCATCGGTTATAATTTCAAGATATCCTTGTGCCCTTAAGAAATATTCAAAGCAAGATATAGATGAGTTCGGACCAATAGAAGGCTACTGCGTTGTTGACAAAGATACATGTATAGGCTGCAAGAAGTGTGTTGGAACAGGATGTCCAGCAATACATTTCAAAAAGGAAGTAAAAAAATCCTCCGTAAACAAAGTTCAATGTGTAGGATGTAAATTGTGCATGCAGGTATGTCCTGTAAAAGCTATCAGTAAGGCAGGTGAACAATAATGAATAAAAATATTTTATTGGTTGGAGTCGGAGGACAGGGTACAATACTAGTAAGCAAAATATTGTCAACCGGTCTTATGGATGCCGGCTATGATGTTAAAATGTCTGAAATACACGGAATGGCTCAAAGAGGAGGCAGTGTATCAACACAGGTAAGATATGGCGAAAAGGTTTATTCACCAATTATAGGGCTTGGCTCCGCAGACATATTGGTGTCTTTTGAAACAATGGAAACTCTGAGATGGCTGGAATATCTCAAGCCTGACGGTGTAGTTGTAATAAATGACTACCGCATACCCTCAGCTCCAATACTCTCAGGCATGGCAGATTATCCTGAGGGCATAATAGAAATGATAAGCGAAAAGGCAGATGCAAAGGTTGTGAATGCCGCTGAAATAGCCGAAGAGTTGGGAAGTATACGTGCAATGAACGTAGTGCTTTTGGGAGCTTTAATAAAATCAATGGATCTTATGGATGTTGATTGGGAAAAAGCAATACGAGATTGCGTGAAGGAAGAATTTGCAGATATAAATATACGTGCGCTGAAGGCCGGAATAGACAGCGTGTCCTTTGCCGAGGCACTGTAAAATAAACGATGTGAGGAAAAGCATGAGCTATAAAATTTTGGCAATAAATCCGGGTTCAACCTCTACAAAAATTTCATTATATGAAGATGAAAGGGAACTTTTTACTAAGAAATTGGAACACCCTCTCGAATTGATTGATAAGTTCGATAATGTTGAAGATCAGCTGCACATGAGGAAGGAGCTGGTTGTGGAATTTCTGAAGGAGCAGAATGTTGATATAAAAGACCTTTCTGCTGTTGTGGCAAGAGGCGGAATGCTTCCTCCGGTAAAAACCGGTGCCTATGCAATCAATGACCTCATGGTTGACAGGGTGACAAAGCGTCCTGTCATGGAGCATGCGTCCAACCTTGCTGCTCCCATTGCTTATGATATTGCAAGGGAAGCGGGAATCCAATCCTACATATATGACTGCGTAATGGCTGATGAGCTCACTGACATGGCGCGCATATCCGGAATGCCCGAGCTGCCAAGAACAAGCGCCAGCCATGTGCTGAATACAAGGGCAATGGCCATAAAGGCTGCAAAGGAATGTGGCAGAAGGTACGAGGATATGAATATAATCGTAGCTCATTTAGGTGGAGGAATATCTATCAACATACATGAAAAGGGAAGAATAACCGATTTGGTATCGGATGATGAAGGCCCGTTTTCACCTGAAAGGGCAGGAAGGGTTCCCTGCAGAGAGCTGATAAACCTGTGCTACTCGGGAAAATATGATAAGAAGACCATGCAGAGAAAGCTGAGAGGAAACGGCGGTCTGAGAGCTTATTTAAACACAATCGATGCCAGAGAAGTGGAAGAAATGATTTCTGAAGGCAGCCAGGAAGCCAAACTGGTGTATGAGGCCATGGCATACCAGATAGCCAAGGGAATCGGAGAGCTGGCAACAGTTGCAGACGGCAACATAGACGTTATAGTCCTCACCGGGGGAATAGCATATTCTGCAATGCTGACGGGCTGGATTTCAAAAAGAGTCAGCTTCATAGCTCCGGTAGAAATTTTAGCCGGTGAGAACGAAATGGAAGCACTTGCCTTCGGAGCACTGAGGGTGTTGAAAGGCGAGGAAACTGCAAGAGAATATACTGAATAAAACAGAGGGAACGCGTAAGATATTTACGGTTCCCTGTTTTATTTTAATATGATGTAGTGGTCCAATATTTTTATTTATTTTTTCTATGAAATCATATACAATATAAATAAATTTGTATGTCGGGGGAATTAAGATGAAATTAGACCATTTTGTTATAAATGTCGATAAAAATTATCAGACAGATGAATCTATTATTAAATATATCAGATCCAAGGGGTTCCCCTATGAACCAAAATGGGGAAAAGGCACTGCCGGATTTAAGGTTTCCAACTTGTG
>DNNV01000138.1:3050-9621 GCA_003497505.1 Clostridiales bacterium
GGGAATGAATACTTTGAAATGATACACATTTTAAAGCCTGATGGCGGAGGATGGGTTGAGGAGTGGACAGGTAAATATAATCAGGGTCACAGAGGCGTGATTTGCCTGATGCTGGATGTTGAAGAAATAGATGAAATCCATGACTCGTTAAACAGAAAGGGCATAGATGTAACTCGGCCGGAATGGTTGGAGTTCAAATGGTTTTTTAATCTGCTGACACGCAGAATGCCTTGGAGAAACTGCTATGCTCCTTTTTTTGAAGGTGTTCCCATGCAAATCGGATTTCAGGAAATGAAAGATGAAAAATCAAGAGATTTCATGAATCAGTACATGGTTCCGAATTCAAGGGATAATGGAATTATGGGGATAAACAGGGTGGTTTTTAAAGGGCAATTTACTGAAAATGATTTTGCCATGATTTCAGCTATTTTTGGAGAGTTAGCGCATAAGAACGAATCCTCAATAAAAGTAGTATTGCCATCAACCCAGATTATAGAATTTGTAAGTGGTACATATAATCAAACAGAAATTTATACCAATTCAAGCAGGGGAGATTTTATTGAAATAGAAAATGTACGTGTAAATTGCTAATTAGGAGCTTAGTAATTTGAGGGCGAATTAATTAATGATTTGAATATGGTGTGGTATAACAATTTGCTTTGAAAGAGGTGGCAATACTGGCTAAACATGAGTTTGGAATTATGCAGAATAATCCTGCAAGTGAAGAAAGGTTTGACTCATATGAACCGCAGAAATATAATTGCATCAGTATTGATGATGATTTCATAGAACCAATTATGACTGAGCTTCAGAGCATGGATTGTTATTGGCATACTCTGCAAAGAGCGGAGAAAGGCCTTGCATATTGCGGAATTACGCTTATACCGCCTGAATCAATGGAATTATTTATAAGTATTTTGTTGCTTCAAAATAAAGAGGAATATTTTCAATTGATCTGTATGGCGAATCAAGCGAGGGAAAACAAAAAATATTTAATTCACTTTGGCATTTGAAGCATATAGCCAAAGGCATTTAGGTGTCACACCTTATATTACTTTCACAGGGTTGCAGTGACTTACAGACCATATTTCGGCATGACCTGCAAGCCTGCGGTTATGTTATTTGCGCAAAATTTTATCCATGGTTTTTCCCTTTGCCAACTCATCGATTAGCTTATCCAAGTAGCGAATTTCCCGCATAGTTGTCTCTTCAATGTCTTCAATTCGGACACCGCATATAACACCTTTGATTAATGTCCGTGATGGATTCAGCTGTGGGGCATCCGCAAAGAAGGTCTCAAAATCCGTCTGGTTTTTTAATTGAGCTTCTAATTGTCCCTGGCTATATCCTGTCAGCCAACGGATGATTTCATCAACTTCTGTTTTTGTACGTCCTTTTTTCTCCGCCTTCGTAACATAATGAGGGTAGACACTGGCGACACTCATTTTATAGATATTATGCTTGTTCATAATACATCCTCGCTTGTATGGTTTTCTTTATTGTATCATTAAATATAGTATTTGTCTTTTATAATTAAGTCCCCTTCCATATTTGTTTTAATTGAATGCAATGCAAAATAATGGTATAATTTAGTCAGTATTTAAGTGATGAAGTATTTTGAGGTGAGTAAAAATGAAGCTTATTACGGCACAAAGAATAATGATTTTTTTATCTGTATTTTTTGCACTATCACTTATTTTGTTTTATGTTTTTAGTTCAGATGAAATAAAAAATATTGCATTAATTATGATGGGAATATTGTTCATTTTATTAACCATAATCCGGCTGCTTTTTTGGAAATGTCCGTCATGCAATTTTTGGCTTCCAATACGCGAGGGGGCTGCCTTTAAACATTGCCCTTACTGTGGAAAGCAGTTGCCGCTTTAATTCCATGATGAAGATAATTATGTATTAATTTTAGTACCTAATTTCTATTTGAAAATATAAGAGTGATAAATAATATTATGAAAAGAGAAAATGCGGTGAAAATAGATAAAACAGAGCATAGGATAAAATATGCTGCAGCATTTATAGTGCTGGTATTGGTAGAAATTTTTATTGCGTTATATGTGCATGATGAATTTATCCGACCATATATAGGAGATATATTGGTTGTTGTTGTAATTTATTGCGCAATAAGGGTAGTCTTCCCAAGCAAAATTACACTGCTGGCGCTTTGGATATTTTTATTTGCGGTATTTGTTGAATTTTTGCAATATATAGAATTAGTAAATATTTTAGGGCTGCATGAAAGTAAATTTTGGAGAGTTATAATGGGCTCGGTATTTGACTGGAAAGATATTATATGCTATGGAACAGGCTGCATATTATTGGCGGCGTACGAAAAAACGGCAGGTATCATTGTCCGAAACAGGAATTCGTAGGAAAGAGAGATAATATATGAAAGATGTTTTTTTGGTATACGATACAAGCTGTTTTTATGAAATTGTTATTTTGAATTATTTTATGAGTTTTACAAAATGTGAAGTTATATTATGCTCATTGGATGGAAAAGCAATACGCACTGCAGAAGGATATTCTGTTAATGTTGATACATCATTAAATAAAGTAAACTTAAACGAAGTGAGAAGTTTTATTATATCTGGCGGAGATGTATCAATTATCAACAACAAAGAAGTTAAAAGTGTATTAAAGGAACTGAAAAATAAGAAGGCTCTAATTGCCGGAATATGTGCAGGTGTTGACTTGCTAGATGAAGCCGGAATACTGAAAGATATAAAATCTACGCATTCTACAGATGAGGATGTAGTAAATGACAGCAAAGTCATTACTTCAAGAGCCAATGGTTATGTTGATTTTGCAATTGAAGTTGCAAAGGAATTAGAGTTGTTTGAAGATGACGCAGACTTAGAGGAAACTATTGATTTCTGGAAGCATTATAAAAGGGTTCAATAAATATTAATTTTACATACGGATTATTTGGCTTGTCAGAGTTGTACAAATTATTTGTATTTCATGGAGGAATTATTTAATGAAAAAAGTATTTAAGTCCTTTACCTTTTGGTTTGTTATACTAGCTATATTTGAAATATACATGCACCAAATAGGACAGGATTCAAAAAGTATTGTTTTGATATACCTAAATCCAGTCTTAAGGATTATATCTCGTTCTGATATAGCAAGTGCTTTTATGAATTCAGGGATGAAAGTATCTTCTGGAACAATCATTGGCCATATTTCAATATATTGGTATATCGGTTCAATCGTAACTCTTATTATTTATGGTTTAATTTTAGATGGATTTAGATATATTTTAAGACATATCCCCAATAGCACAAAACGAGCATAATCAGAAGCTTACATATTCCAATTTAACATACGGATATTTAGCAGGAATCTGAATAGGAGAGGATTAAGATATAAGACATGATATTATGATAGGTCCATATTGCCAAGTGTTTTTTAAACTTCGCATTCTGTTTAAATAGTCATTTATTAAATTTGGTACAAATAGGAGTTAATTTGAATGTAAACTAATTATTATAGTTTGACAGTATATTTTGTTGAAGGAAGGGAGCGATATTTTGAATCAACTAAGGACTATATGTGTGATGGGCACATTCGACAATGAAACTAACCAAGAGGTATACAAAATTAAAGAAAAATTGAAAGAACAAGGTATTTCTGTTGATGATGCATATGAACCCCATATAACATTTGGCATATATACAGGAGTGGATGAAGAGAGTCTGCTCAGATGGGTTGAAAATGTGACAAAACAGCACAAAAAAATTCAGATATGTTTTAACCATTTTGGATTTTTTACGGATGCCCGTTTGTGTTTTATAGCACCTTCTTCAAACTATGACTTGTTAGGGCTCCATTCGGAAATACATGAAAAATACGATAGCTGCTGTATGGATAAGGGGTGTCTGTACTCGCTTGAACAAAACAACTGGACTCCGCACATGACAATTGCTTTGGTGGATCAGGGACAGGAGGAAAGTGTTCTTTCAATTCTCTGGAAAAATTTTTCACCTTTTACAGCAGAGCTCACCAGATTAAAAATAACATCTTCTGATACAAGTGATGACCTCGGCGTGTTTGAGCTGTAGGTATGTTTCTGCCTATGGGCATTGGGCGCAATCGTTGAATTACAAGAGTTTGAAGAAAATAAATAAGGAAAAGGGAGGACGAAAGAGATATGATACGGGAAATATTGAAACTTGGAAATCCGCAGCTTTATGAAATTAGTGAAGAAGTAACGGAAGATGACCTTTATTTTTTGCCGGAGTGGGTAAAAGATTTGCATGACACCCTCATGGATTATCGGGAAAAGCACGGAGCAGGCCGAGCGGTTGCTGCACCTCAGATAGGAATCAAAAAACGGCTGCTGTACATGTTTACGGATAAACCATATGTTTTTGTAAATCCGGTTATGTATTTTTCTGATAATGAAAAATACACGTTACTGGATGATTGTATGTCCTTTCCCGGGCTATTGGTTAAAGTAGAACGTTATAAGCATGCGGACATTTTTTACCTAGATGAGAATTATAACCCGCAAAAGATGCAGCTGGAGGGTGACCTCTCGGAGCTGTTACAGCATGAATATGACCATTTGGATGGAATTTTAGCCACCATGCGTGCAGTTGATAATAAGTCGTTTTACTTTGAGCAAATGAAGCGGGATTTTTGATATTACCGTTAATTTGCGGAGGATACAGCAATTGAGAATCAAGGAGCAAGTATGGTTTATTTAAATAATTTTACATTCCCAAGCAGGGATAGGGAATTTCATTTTTTCCTGGACATAAAAAGAACATGTTACGATTCTTTTTATCCATTTAGAATATTGTCCGAACACGGCTTTGAAAGAGTTGATTTTGAGCCGATTACAATTTTCTACGGAGGAAATGGTTCTGGGAAGACAACGGCATTAAATGTAATAGCAGAAAAAATACAGGCAAAACGTGATTCTGCCTATAATAAATCGAATTTCTTTGCCGATTATGTCAATATGTGCAGTATGGAAAGCGACGTAAGCCTGCCAAAAGCTAATATCATAACCAGTGATGATGTATTTGACTATCTTTTGAATATTCGCTACATCAATGAAGGTGTCGACCGAAGAAGAGAAGAAATTTTCGATGAATATTTAAGTCTGAAGTATTCTGAATTTCAGTTTAAATCAATAGATGATTATGAGTATCTGAAAAGAGTGAACAGTTCAAGAAGCAAGACGCAGTCTCGCTTTGTCAGGAGTGAGCTGATGAATAACATTCGAGGATATTCTAATGGGGAGAGCGCTTTTAAATTTTTTGTCGAAAAAATAAGAGAAGATGGACTTTATTTGCTGGATGAGCCTGAAAACAGTCTTTCACCCAAACTCCAGCTGAAATTAAAGGAATTTCTTGAAGACCTGGCGCGTTTTTCAGGATGCCAGTTTATTATATCCACGCATTCGCCGTTTCTACTTTCAATGAAGGGAGCCAAGATATATGATCTTGATGAAAATCCGGTAGATATAAAGCCTTGGACAGAGTTGGAAAACATACGCATACTGTATGGGCTTTTGAAGGAATATGAGGATGTTATAAAATTATAGATCTACTAGATTATATATGTTATGAGTATTCGCTTTTGTAGGCAAATCAAAATAAAACTGCAGGAATTTGATATTGTAATGATTGCTTAAATGGGACAATAATGGCTTAGATTATACTTGGTATAAAAGAATGTGAGGAAATAAGAATGGTACATTTAGTGTATTGTGATAATACAGGAAAAAAAGGAGAACGAGTTTTAGATAAAATTTTATCTGAGACTAAGACGATGGTAGTAAGGGGAGCAGCCGGACGCAAGATACCTCATAGCAGGGTATTTGAAGGAGAGACTGTCTATTTTATGGAAAAAGGAACATCAAGTATTTCTGCCCTTGCCACGGTGAAGGCTGTTCAAAATTACGTGAAACTGACGGAGGATGAGATTATAAAGACACTAAATGACAATCAGGACAAATTAAATTTGACTGAGAAACAAAAAGAGCGCTGGCACAAGAAATGCTTATGTCTGGTTGAATTTGGAGATGTTCAGCAAATCGAGCCGCCGCTTGCATTTGACCATCAGGGAAATATGGATGATTGGCTGATTATTGATAAAATTGAAGATGTAGTAGTAGGAACGAGCATACCTTACAACTATGAAAAATCCAAGTTTTAGAGGAGGGAGATAGCCTTATGAATATTAATCCATATTCAAGAAAAGCACATTACTATGAAACCGACCAGATGGGTATTATCCATCACGCTAATTATATTCATTGGCTTGAGGAGGCGCGAGTAGATTTTATGGAGCAAATCGGCTTTGGATATGATCGTGCTGTGAACTTGGGAATCGACTTTGCACTGCTTGGTGTATCCTGTGAATATAAGTCGATGGTTCGTTTTAATGACACTGTGAACATCTTCGTATCTATAGGCTCCCTTACACCTGCCCAAATGACCGTTCAGTATAAAATTGCTGATGCACAAAGCGGCAAGCTGCGAGCTATTGGAGAAAGCAAACACTGCTATTATGATTCCAATAAAAAGCGTCTGACTTCTCTAAA
>DNNV01000212.1:0-2101 GCA_003497505.1 Clostridiales bacterium
ACTTCGAGGCTTGCACCGCATTTACTGGGACCTATAGCTGTTGCCGCGTATTCATACATGGCGCTTGTTCCGATAATTCAGCCTCCTATAATGAAGGCTCTCACCACTAAGGAAGAGAGAATGGTTGTAATGGAACAATTAAGACCTGTTTCCAGAAAAGAGAAAATTATTTTCCCGATATTTGTAACGGGATTGGTTTCATTCATACTGCCGTCGGCGGCTCCGCTGGTAGGCATGCTCATGATGGGAAATCTTCTAAGAGAATCCGGTGTGACTGAAAGACTTTCTAAAACAGCTCAAAATGAATTGATGAATATTGTTACTATTTTTCTTGGAACCACTGTTGGGGCTACAGCAAATGCAGAAACATTCCTTAGACCGCAGACACTTATGATAATTGCGCTGGGTCTTATAGCCTTCAGCTTTGGTACTGCTGCCGGAGTAGTATTCGGCAAAATTATGTATAAAATTACCGGAGGAAAGGTTAATCCATTAATAGGATCAGCCGGAGTGTCCGCAGTTCCTATGGCTGCAAGGGTTTCGCAAGTTGTTGGTCAGAAAGAAAACCCCGGGAATTTCCTGCTTATGCATGCTATGGGACCTAACGTGGCAGGAGTAATAGGTTCGGCAGTTGCAGCAGGATTATTGCTCTCATTGTTTGGATAAAAGTTAAAATATAAAAGGAGGCTTATATGTTTGAACATAAAATTAATGTTGGAATGTCAACAACTTATGAGAAAATTATAACACCGGCAGATTCATATCTATCTAATTCTGTTTCAATTGATAGTCTCATGTCAACTCCCGCTCTGCTTGCAACTATAATTGAGATCTCATGGAATATGTTTAAGCCACTCATACCCGAAGGGTATTTGACAGTAGTGAGAAGCTTTCAGTATGAACATTTATATCCATCGTTGGTAGGAGAAAAGGTAAAGTTTAAATTAAAAGTAGAATCGGTTGAGAATAACAGAATTTATGTTGCTTTTACAGGTACCGATCATATAGGTGAGTTTTGCTCGGGAAAATTTGAAAAGGTAATTGTAAGAAATGACAAGCTGTTAGAAGAAGCATATAAAAGAGTGAAAATGTAACGAAAAGGCTGACCGGGAATTCCCTGTCAGCCTTTAATTATATGTTATATTTTTTCGCTGCAGCCTAATACATTTCTCATTTTATGGGCTACCATATCCTTAATAGCTATTCTTCCCGGTCCAAGGTATTTACGAGGGTCGAATTCTGAAGGATTTTCCATTAATATCTGTCTGATGCATGCTGTCATTGCAAGTCTGAGGTCAGTATCAATATTGATTTTACATACACTCATTTGAGATGCTCTTCTCAGCATTTCCTCGGGTATTCCTGCCGCTCCAGGTATTTCACCGCCGTATTTGTTGCACAAATCAACAAATTCTCGCGGTACGGAAGATGATCCGTGAAGTACGATAGGGAATCCCGGAAGAAGTCTTTCTATAACTTCAAGCCTTTCAAAATCAAGTCGCGGTTCACCCTTGAATTTATAGGCACCATGGCTTGTTCCTATGGCGATTGCCAGTGAGTCGACACCTGTTCTTGCAACAAATTCTGCTGCCTGGTCAGGATCTGTAAATGTTGCATCCTTTGCACTTACATTAACATCGTCCTCAATACCTGCAAGCTTCCCAAGTTCTGCTTCAACCACAACTCCCTTGCTGTGAGCATACTCAACCACCCTTTTAGTTAAAGCTATATTTTCTTCAAAAGGATGTTTTGAACCGTCAATCATGACAGATGTAAATCCGTCGTCAACACATTGCTTGCATATTTCAAAATCCTCACCGTGGTCAAGGTGCAGGCATATATCGAGCCCTGAGTCTTCAATGGCAGCCTCCACAAGCTTCCTCAAATAAATTGGGTTAGCATATTTTCTGGCCCCTGCGGAAACCTGAAGAATCAGTGGAGCATTTTCCTGCTTTGCAGCATCAACTATGCCCTGAATTATTTCCATGTTGTTTACATTAAATGCGCCTACCGCATAATGGCCTTCATATGCCTTTCTAAACATTTCTTTAGATGTAACAAGAGACATTTCGTTTCCTCCTAATATTATAGAAATATCCGG
>DNNV01000212.1:2246-4248 GCA_003497505.1 Clostridiales bacterium
ATTTTGCAAAATTTTTTTAGAGATTGATTTTTAATAACCAAAGAAAAATTTCATAATAAACCTAAAATCAAAGCAAATTGGAGATACAGCGACGAATAAGCTTAAAATTAAGAAAAACCGGCTATAATTAAGTAAAATGGCACTTGAAAACAACTATGTGAATGGGTATTATATTAACTACAAGCATTAGCACTCTAAGACGATGAGTGCTAACAACAAACTTAGATAAATAATTACATTAAATAAAATGGGAGGAATGAAACATGACAGTAAAACCATTAGGTGAAAGAGTAGTTATTAAAATGGCGGAAGCAGAAGAAAAAACAAAGAGCGGTATAGTATTGCCCGGAACTGCCAAAGAAAAACCGCAGGTTGCAGAAGTTCTTGCGGTTGGAGCAGGAATCACTTCCGATGAAAAGAAAAAAGACGAAATAAAGGTTGGAGACAAAGTAATCTTCTCTAAATTTGCAGGAACAGAAGTTAAGGTTGACGGAGAAGAGCTGATCATTATTAAATTAGCAGATGTTTTAGCAGTTATAGAATAAATTAAGGAGAGGTAGATAAGATGGCAAAGATAATAAAGTTTGATGAAGATGCGCGCCGCGCAATGGAGAGAGGCGTTAACGCGCTTGCGGATACAGTAAAAGTAACACTTGGACCTAAGGGAAGAAATGTTGTGCTGCAGAAATCTTTCGGTTCACCGGTTATTACAAATGACGGAGTTACAATAGCAAGAGAGATAGAGCTGCCGGATCCGTATGAAAACATGGGCGCTCAGCTGGTAAAAGAAGTTGCTACAAAGACAAATGATGTGGCGGGAGACGGTACTACTACGGCTACATTGCTGGCTCAGGCAATAATCAGAGAGGGATTGAAGAACGTTGCCGCAGGTGCTAATCCTATGATTCTGAAAAGAGGTATCCAGGCTGCAGTAGAAGCGGCTGTTGAGGAACTTAAGAATGTAACCAAGAAGGTAGAGACATCAGAAGAAATTGCTCAAATAGCTTCTGTTTCAGCAGGAGATGAAGAAATAGGAAGACTTATAGCTGATGCCATGGATAAAGTGGGCAAAGATGGAGTTATAACTGTAGAAGAAGCAAAGACTATGGGAACAGAGCTGACTGTAGTTGAAGGCATGCAGTTTGACAGAGGATACTTATCAGCATATATGGTAACAAACACTGAAAAAATGGAAGCAGTGCTTGAAAACCCATATATTTTGATTACAGACAAGAAGATTTCCAATATTCAGGAAATTTTACCTGTGCTTGAGCAAATAGTTCAGACTGGAAGATCGCTTGTAATTATAGCAGAAGACATAGAAGGCGAAGCATTGACTACATTGATTGTCAACAAATTAAGAGGAACATTCAATTGTGTTGCAGTAAAGGCACCAGGATTTGGCGACAGAAGAAAAGAAATGATCAGAGACATAGCCATCCTTACAGGCGGCCAGGTAATATCAGAAGAACTGGGCTATGACCTGAAAGAAACAACAATGGATATGCTCGGTAATGCAGGAACAGTTAAAATAGATAAAGATAACACAATAATAGTTAATGGAGCAGGCTCATCAGAAGCTATAAGCGAAAGAGTTAAGCAAATAAGATCTCAGTGGGAAGAGACTACTTCTGAATTCGATAAGGAAAAGCTTCAGGAAAGACTGGCAAAGCTTACAGGTGGAGTAGCTGTTATTAATGTTGGAGCTGCTACTGAGACTGAAATGAAAGACAAGAAATTAAGAATAGAAGACGCTTTAAATGCAACAAGAGCAGCAGTTGAAGAAGGACTTGTTGCAGGCGGCGGTGTGGCACTTCTGGCAACTACAAAGGTTGTGGCACAGACAGCTGAAACATTAACAGGTGACGCTAAGACAGGAGCTAAGATAATTGAGAAAGCCCTGGAAGAACCTGTTAGACAGATAGCTGCAAACGCAGGACTTGAAGGTTCAGTAATAGTTGAGAAAGTTAAAAACAGTGAAAAAGGCATAGGCTTTGATGCT
>DNNV01000212.1:4393-4801 GCA_003497505.1 Clostridiales bacterium
AAGATCAGCTCTCCAAAATGCAGCTTCAGTGGCTTCAATGCTGTTGACAACAGAAGCAGCAGTAGCAGATGAACCGAAGAAGGAAGAACCGGCAATGCCTCCAATGGGCGGCGGAATGGGTATGATGTAATTGTCAATTGATAAACCGTTGTAAAATCAATGATTATATCAAGCGAAAATTTAATATGCTAACACTTTGCTAACAAACGAAGTCTTTCATTAATTCACTGAATTTTTGAGAGGCTTCTTTTTTCATTTCTTTAGTTACATGTAGGGAACAGCTCGTGTAGTTTTATCATTTATATGACCTAACCTTTCCATAATTTCCTCTAAACCTGCACCAGCTTGAGCTAGCAAAGACGTATGCGTATGCCTTAATCCATGAATGGTAATTTTTTCATACAGGCT
>DNNV01000376.1 GCA_003497505.1 Clostridiales bacterium
TTTGTTTTGAACTTTACAAGCCCATCAATCAGCCTTTCCGTAACATCAGCCACAGAGAAATTGCTCAGTGCCTTTCTGAGCTGCCATATTGTCTGAAGCTCTTCCGCATTGAGGAGCAGCTCCTCTCTCCTTGTACCTGATTTGTTTATATCTATGGCAGGGAAGATTCTCTTTTCTGAAAGCTTTCTGTCCAGATGTATTTCCATGTTTCCGGTTCCCTTAAACTCTTCAAATATCATGTCGTCCATACGGCTTCCGGTTTCAATCAGCGCACTTGCCAGAATCGTAAGGCTTCCGCCATCTTCGATGTTTCTCGCTGCACCGAAAAATCTCTTCGGTCCATACAGTGCTCCCGGGTCGAGACCTCCGGATAATGTCCTTCCAGTTGGAGTGATTGTAAGATTGTAGGCTCTTGCCAGCCTTGTTATGCTGTCAAGAAGAATAACCACATCCTTGCCGTGCTCCACAAGTCTTTTTGCTCTTTCAAGAACCATTTCCGCAACCTTTATATGGTTTTTGGGAAGTTCGTCAAAGGTTGAATAAACAACATCTCCCTTGACAGACCTCTTCATATCCGTTACCTCTTCGGGTCTTTCATCTATTAAAAGCATTATTATTTCAACTTCGGGATAATTTTCAGCAATACTGTTGGCAATATTTTTGAGAATGGTTGTTTTTCCCGCCTTAGGAGGAGCAACAATTATTCCTCTCTGCCCCTTGCCTATAGGGGCTATTAAGTCTATGAGCCTCATGGCAATGTTGATGGTTGAGCTTTCAAGCCTGATTCTTTCATCAGGATAAATCGGGATGAGTGAATCAAAATCTTTTCTGTTTCTTGCCAGCTCAGGATTTTCATCATTTACTTGCTTTACATACAGAAGTGCCTTGAATTTTTCGCCTTGCTTTGGAGGTCTCGTTATGCCGGAAATTTTATCTCCGGTCTTCATATGAAATCTTCTTATTTGAGAAGGAGATATGTAAACATCTTCATCGCTGGTTAAATAGTTGTTTGTACGCAGAAACCCATAACCATCCGGATGCGTTTCCAAAATTCCCATTACCTTAATGGCACCGTCTCCGCTTTGCTCAATTTCATCCACTACCTTATCAGGCATAGCGGGTGCGCTATTTTCGATAGCGGCTTCCTCCGCTTCATTTTCAAATTCAACTAAGCTCTTTGCACTTTCAGTAAGTTTATTCTTATCTATTTTTATTTTATCAACTTCTGCAACTTCATCAATTTTATATAATTTTTCGGTATTTTCAGAAGCATCAGCATTATAATATTCGTTCAGCTTTAAAAGCAGTTCGTCCTTCTTATATCTGTATGCGTCACGCATGCCCTTGGACTTTGCCAGCTCTTTCAATTCGGAAAGCTTCATGCCGGCTAATTGGTCTTTATTCATAAAAACCTCCATTCAGTTTTATTTATATCATTTATGGAAAATTATCAGATAAGTGCTTGATAGGTGCTACAATGATATCACTTTAATTTTCAATAGTCAAGGAGATAATTTCAAATAGTTAATTTTCGTTATTTTTTTAACTACCATGTTGATTTTTAATTTATTAGTAATATAATTAAGGTATAAAGTATGTGAGGTTAAGCCATGACTGATTTGAAAATATGCGTGGGAAGCGCCTGCCACCTGAAGGGCTCCTATGATGTTATCAACATTTTTAAGAATTGCGTACAAAGCAGAAATGCTGCAGACGAAATTGAAATAAAGGCTGCTTTTTGCATAGGCCATTGTACCGAAGCTGTTTCCGTATGCTTCATGGATGAAATATACTCTGTAAATGCGGATACCGCCGAAAATTTTTTTGATGATGTCGTTATGTCAAGCTTGAGGAGTTAACATGAGAATACTTGATTTTTATCCAGCAAACTGTAAAAACTGCTATAAATGTGTGAGAAATTGCTCTGTGAAAGCAATTAAAATGATTGATGACCAAGCTCAGATAGTTGAGGAAAAATGCATAGCATGCGGCAACTGCTTTTTGGTTTGCCCGCAAAATGCAAGAAATATACACAGCGACCTTGAAGATGTATTTAATGCCATAGAAAACGGAAGAAAAGTAATTGTATCAATTGCTCCTTCTTATCTTGGCGTTTATGACGAACCATACAAGCTCATATCTGTTTTGAAGTATTTTGGTGTTTCATCAGTGGAAGAAACAGCTATCGGCGCTGCCATGATTACCGAGCTTTACAAGAAATACATCAGTGAAACAAATATGAAAAATGCAATAACAACATGCTGCCCCACTGTAAACATGATGGTTCAGACATACTTTCCCGACCTTATAAAATATCTCATACCTCTGGACTCCCCCATGATTGCCCATTGCAAGATGATGCGCAAGCACCATGGAAATGACGCATTTATTGTTTTTCTGGGCCCATGCATATCTAAAAAATGTGAGGCTTACGGATATCAGCTTTCGGGAATAATTGACGGAGTAATTTCCTTTGAGGAGCTTGATAAGCTCATTGAGTCAAAAAATATAGATATATCTGCCTTTGAAGAATCTATACCCGACATGGAAGGAAATTATACAGGCAAAAAATATCCTCTGGAAAACGGAATTTTGTCCGGAATGAAAGAAATCATTGCTGAAAGTCCCTTCACGCCGCTGTCCATATCAGGAATAGACAATTTAAAAGGCGCCTTTGGTGCTTTATCAGAAGGCGAACTGACAAATGTCATCATTGAAGCCAACAGCTGTATCGGAGGATGCATGGGAGGCCCTGCAATACCTAAAAAAAGCCAGAATATGTTTGTAAGGAAAACCAAGACCAAGTCAAGAATTCATCCCTTGCGTGACAAAGCTTACAAAAACTACGAGCTCCATGAAAAAAACCTGGACTATGAACGGCATTTCAGAAACAAACAATATCAGCATCCCTTCTACAGAGAAGAGGACATCAGGTCTATACTTGAAAAAATAGGAAAGCATTCTAAAAAAGATGAACTGAATTGCGGAGCATGCGGTTATGATACCTGCCGGGACAAGGCGATATCCGTACTGGAAGGATTGTCTCATCCGCAGATGTGCATGCCGTTTATGCGAAATGAGGCAGAGAAAATTTCAAATATTTATTTTGAATATTCACCCAGCATAATTGTTATTGCGGATTTGAGCCTGAATATACTTGACTTGAATCCCATGGGTGAATCAGCCTTTAAAACAACCATAGGCAAAATAAGGAATCAGCCGCTGTCTTCAATCATGCCCACGGAAGATTTCACTGAGGTCATAAATACAGGTGAGAGCATGGTCGGCAAGAAGCTTAATCTTGAAGGCTACGGCAAAATAATGTATGAACGCATTATATATCTGCCAAAAAATAAAATTTTATTCGGAATTTTAAATGATATCACAGAAGAAGAAATGAAAAAAGAACAAATCGTTAATTTCAAATTGAATACCTTGGAAACGGCAGACAAGGTTATTGAAAAGCAAATGAGAGTTGCCCAAGAAATAGCAGGACTTCTGGGTGAAACCACCGCTGAAACAAAGGCTGCCCTTCTTAAGCTCAAAAAAGTTGTTCTGGAAGAAAGTGATAAATGATGGATACATTTATAGATATAAATTATAAAAGTATAAATAAGCACACTGAAGAGCTGTGCGGCGACAAGGTTGAATATATATACGATGATGACGGATGCATAATAGTTATGTCCGACGGTTTGGGAAGCGGCGTAAAAGCAAATATACTTGCTACCATGACCACTAAAATCGCCGTAACAATGCTGAAAAATGGTGCATCCATCGATGACACCATCGAAACCGTCATAAATACTCTTCCGGAATGCAAGGTAAGAAAACTTGCTTATTCAACCTTTACCATAATTAAAATTGATGGAGACAACAATGCATATATTGCCGAATATGACAATCCTCCTTATTTTTATTACTCTCAGAAGAGGATGCTGCCTGTTGATAAAACCGAAAGAATTATAGGCTCCAAAAA
>DNNV01000015.1 GCA_003497505.1 Clostridiales bacterium
ATGTCTTCTCTTTCATTTATATAATTTTCTACGACATATGACATAATATCAGGATCACTTCCAAAAATCTGAAGTGATACCGGTCGGTTTTTTTCATTTATTTTCATGAGCTGTTTTGTTTTTATATCCTTGTAATACAGCCCCTTGGCACTTACCATTTCCGTGCATACAAGACCGGCACCCATCTCTTTGCAGATAGTTCTGTATGTTATGTCTGTTACACCTGCCATAGGTGCCAGGACAATATTTGATGCTAACTCAACATTACCTATTTTAAGTGTTTTTTTCATATGTTATAACAATTTCTCCCGGGCTTAATATTTCTTCATTTCCTTTTTCATTTATAACTACGAGCAAGCCTTCAGCATTGATATCCTTGGCATAGACTTTTCTCGAAGTTTTTTTGCCCTTTTTTCTTACTTCAATATCTTTGTCAATTATTACAGAATCTTCTCTGAATATATCTGAAACCCCCTGCACGGAACCGCTATCTATCATTTCCTCATAATACTTTTCAATATTATTTAGAATCTCAGCAATTAATTCCTCCCTGTCAACCTCTCCGGACGTTTCATGAAATAAGGAAGTTGCAATTTCCTTAATTTCATCGCAGCTCTCTATTTCTTCCATGCTTATGTTTGTGTTTATTCCAAGTGAAATTATAATTCCTTCAGGCCTGTTATTCCTTACCACAAGACTACTGTTAACAGATGAAACCTTTTTGTCTCTTGCCAAGATATCATTTGGCCATTTAATCTTGCAGTCTATATTGTACAAGTTATTCAGCGCTTCACAAAGTGCAGCACATCCAATAACATCAAATTTAGATGTTAAATGATTATTTACCAAAGGCTTCAGAATTATACTTAAGTATATGTTTTTCTCAGGATGGCATACCCATTCCTGCCCCATCCTGACAGTCCACTTCGTCTGCTTTTCTGATAAAATTACCGCCCCGTCGGGACATGTTCCAAATATATTTTTAGACTTCAAATATGTGGAAGTCAATTCTTCATACTGTATTATTGTCTGTCCAATTTTTTTTGTATTCAGACAATCGTTTATTTTGTTTAAATCATACATTGTATCACCCATTCCACAATATATTACTATAAAGCAATATATTCGTCAAGAAATGGATAATACATCCTCTATTTCCACAAGGAGCTCCTTAATATCATCTACAGTCAAATCCGCCATATGCGCTATCCTGAAGGTCTTTTCTTTTAAATCTCCATAGCCGTTTGATATGGCAAATCCTCTTTTACCAAGCTCTGAGTTTAAATCCTTCACACTTATTTCCTTTGTATTTTTTATAGTTGTAAGTGTCGCAGAAGCATATCTTTCATCTGCAAACAGCTCAAAATTTCTTTTTGCCCAACTCCTTGTGTATTCTGCCATTTCGAGATGTCTTTTAAATCTGTTTTCAAGTCCCTCCTCTATGATACAATCAAGCTGGTAGTCCAATGCAAACATCAGTGAAAGATTCGGTGTGGAAGGATATTGATAGTCTTTCTTCTTAACAGTATCGTACAGGCTCACTAGGTCCAAATAAAAGCCCCTGTTTTTAACTGTCCTTGCCTTTTCAACTGCTCTTTCGGATATTGTGCAGATTGCCAGTCCCGGAGGCAGACCTAATGCTTTTTGAGAAGATGTTATGCAAATATCTATCCCTAATTTATCAACTTCAATTTTTACGCCTCCAGCTGAACTTACCGCATCCACACAAAATATAACATCCGGATACTTTTTAACCACTCTGCTTATTTCATCAATAGGATTCATAACACCTGTGGAAGTTTCATTGTGTGTTATTGTCACTAGGTCGTATTCACCCGACGAAATGGCGGCATCCACCATTTCAGGTGTTGTGATGCTCCCGGGTTCAGATTTGAACAAATCTGCATCTATACCATTTGAAACAGCCATCTCATGCCATCTGTCACCAAATGAGCCAATCGAAAAAACGGCCGCTTTTTTCTTCGTGCAACATCTGACTGCCGCTTCCATCAGACCGCTTCCTGAGGAGGTTGAAAGTAAAATTTCATTGGATGTATAGAAAAGTTCCTTGAGCTTGTTTGATACATCTCTCTGCAGCTGTGATGCTTCCTTGCTCCTGTGCCCAATCATGGGAGACGACATCTTTTCTAAAACATCTTCCCCTACCTCGATTGGGCCCGGAATAAATAATTTTTTATGCATATAATCCTCCCTATTTCAAAAAATATATTAACATTTATCTTAAATGATGTAATACCCTAAAATATTGTATGAAGTATATAACTTAATCTATTGAGTGTCAAGAATCATTATCCTTGCAATTGTTACATAAGTGTTTTCATTTGTTTCGTTTTGTTAACATTTTATATATTGACATTATTTAAATCTTAGTGTACTATTTAACTATGATACTAATACGCTATGCAAGAAGGTGAAGTATGGAGTTTAATAATAATATACCTATATATATTCAGGTAATGGAAAAAATCAAGCAGGAAATAGTTACATCCAGGCTTAAGCCTGGAGACAAGATGCCTTCTTCACGGGACTATTCAGTGGAGCTGGGAATTAATTTCAATACGGTGGCAAGAGTTTATAAGGAGATGGAAATGGAAGAGCTTTTATTTACAAAAAGGGGGTTGGGAACATTTGTGACCGAATCATCTGATAGGGTTGAACGTTTGAGATTTGAAATGGCAAAAAAACAAATTGAATTATTTGTCAGCGGAATGCGACAAATAGGCTATACAAAGAAAGATATGATAAAATTTATAGAGATGGAAAATGATTATATGGAAGGAGAATTTAAACATGGAATTATTAAAAATAGAAAATCTGAATAAGAAATACAACAATAAGATTGCGCTCAGCAACATAAGCTTATCTTTAGATTCAGGTAAAATTTACGGTCTTTTAGGCCCCAATGGGAGCGGAAAAACAACATTGATGAAAATAATAGCAGGTCTGCACAGACAGACATTCGGAGATGTGTTTATTAACGGCGAAGCATTGTCATACAAAACGAAGGCCAAAGTATCATATATGCCTACGGAAAATTTTTTATATGATTCCTTTAAGGTAAAGGATGCCGTGAAATTTTATACTGAAATGTATGAGGATTTCAGCGAAGAAAATGCCTTCAATCTGCTGAAAGAAATAGGTGTGGACACAGAATTCAGAATTTCCAAACTCTCGTCGGGATTGGTGGGTAAATTAAAGGTTGCCCTGGCACTGTCAAGAAATACTGACATATACATGCTTGATGAACCTCTGAACGGAGTGGATGTATTGTCGAGAGATGTTATTATCGATTTGATTACAAGATCTTACGGCGAGAATAAAACAATTATAATTTCAACACATTTGGTAAATGAAATTGAAAAAATTCTTGATTCTGTAATTTTCCTGAAAGATGGCAATCTTGAGCTCTCCGGCAATGCCGAGGAATTGAGGATATCTCACGAAAAGTCTATTGAAGGGATATATAAGGAGGTTTACAAAAATGCTTAAATTAATAAAATATGAATTTGCTAAAAAATATAAACTTATTTCAATTACGCTTATTATATCTGTGCTGTTGAATTTATTCTTAATTACGAGAGGAGAAGCAGGAAGCGGTGTATTCATAGTCTTCTTCCCCATGGTCATGTCTATCTTTTACATGGTGGACATAATAAAAATGTACAGCGACGACTTAAACAAAAAATCGGGATATATGCTGTTTATGACTCCGAACAGCGGCTATAAAATAATCGTGTCAAAACTTATAACAGCTGTAATTGAAGGTTTGGCAATAATGCTTCTGTACTTCATTTTTATTCTGATAAATGGGTCTTACATCATATTTACATCCGGAAATTATGTAAATTTCAAAGATATCATATATACAATAAATCATCTACTTTCGGGGAGCTTCGGATTTAATTTATTTCATGTATTCATGGTTCTGCTTACAGCATTGCTTTTCCTGATAAGCTTCTTAACCACTGCATACACGGCAATGACAATAAGGAAGAGTATATTTTCTGAAATCAAGTTTGGCGGAGCTTTAAGCTTCTTGATATTTTTACTGCTGAATTGGGGAATTTCCTATATATCGTCAAGGTTTTTCGACCTTTTGACACCATATTACGGTTCATTTTCCATGATGCGTCCTACTGCCGCCGAGTTTACCCGTATACTGCTTCCCATAAATGCTATGTCTATTATCCAAAGTGTAATATTGACACTGTGTTCAGGATACCTTTTAGAAAATAAAATTAATCTATAGAATTATAGTGAGGGATATTTATGAAAAAAATAATCTGTATGATTTTGGCAGCTTCATTGCTCATGAGTGGGTGCTCTTCCATAAACAAAGTCGATGAAGAAAAAGTAAAGGATATAACAGATAAGGTAACAAAGACGTTGATAAATTCTACAAACAGAGAAAAAGCAGAAAGAAATGAAACTCACACCATAAATGCAGATGGCTTGAGTACCTTGAAAATCAACAGCTCTGTCGGCGATGTAAAAATCAATACTCATGAATCTAAGGATGCCGTTATAAAGTTAAATATTTCGGCACAAACCGCGTCTAAAGATGATTCTGAACAAATGGTAGAAAATTTTACTTACCGACTTGAAGAAACCTCAGACTCTATTGAACTTGATACTTCGTTCCTTAACAAGCTTGCGGAAAACATCAATTTGTCTGTAAATTTAGAAATAGCACTGCCTGGCAATATTGACAATATAATAATTTCATCGAATGTAGGTGACATTTCTATTAGGAGCATCAACGGAAAATACGAAGTTAAAAACAATGTAGGAAGTATAGACATTAAAAATTCAAAGGCCTCTTATAACTTACGAACAAATGTCGGTGAAATAA
>DNNV01000026.1 GCA_003497505.1 Clostridiales bacterium
AGGGGCAGAATTCTGCCCCTTTTAGTTTTAGTATTTGTTATGCATTCAGGAATGCTATTCCCAGAACGCCGGGGCCTGTATGTGTACCTATAACGGCTCCAACTTCCTGCTCGATTATATTCTTGATTTTATAATTTTCTTCGAAATTTTCTCTTATGGATTTTATGCTGTCGCGGTCCTGAGCATAAAATAACAGTACAGTCTTGTCTGAAAGGTCGTAATTATTTTTTTCAATCCATTCATCAACCCACTTGACAATTTTATTTCTTCCTCTTATTTTTTCCAGAACTGCCAGCCTTCCGTCCTTAATTTCGAGAATTGGCTTTATGTTGAGAATTGATCCTACTACAGCCTGACCCTTTGAAAGTCTTCCGCCCTTCTCCAAGTATTTCAATGTATCAAGCACAGCTATGGCAACAATTTTGTCCTTCACCCTTTCCAGATCATCAACAATTTCATCAATGTCCTTGTTTTGCTCTACAAGCTCTATGGCTTTTAATATCAATGTGAAGGCCCCGAGGCATACGCTCTTGGAATCCATTATTCTTATGTTGTCACTGCCTATCATATCCTTGGCAATTCGTGCAGAATCATATGTTCCGCTCAATTCAGATGCCAGAAATATTCCTAAAACCTGATCTCCTTCCAGAAGTATTTCACTGAATGCCTCTGCAAATGCACCGGGAGAAACCTGAGATGTTGTAGGAAGCTTTTCTGACTTGCCAAGCTTTTCAAAAAAATCCTTCGAGCTCAGCTCAACCTTATCGAGATACGATTCATTTTCGAAATTCACTGTCAAAGGCACCATTTTTAAATTATACTTCCTGATTATTTCCTCCGTAACATCGGATGTACTGTCTATAACTATTCTAATACCCATAAAAACCTCACACTTTCATAGTCAAAATTTTTGATTATAGAGATATTACCGCATAACACTCTCTGACAAATTTGCCGCAACAAATTAATTATCCATGATACTTATACTTTTTAATAAAAAATGCATCAATGCTTGTCAGAATTTTTATAAGGAGCTCTTCCTCGTTGCCGTCCAACTGCTGAAGGGCGCTTATAACAAGGTCCTTATGGAAATCCTCGTGAGCGGCATATGCCTCTCTGCCTTGTTCCGTGAGCTTTATTTTAACAACTCTTCTGTCCTCTATGGAGCGCTCTCTTGCAACATATCCCTTTTTTATAAGATTATCTATTGCAGTCGTAAGAGTACCGGATGTAACCTTTAAATCCTTGGCCGTATCGGACATGGTTCTTTCTCTGTTAATACCTATATTCTCAATTACATGCATTTCAGATATTGATAAATCAGAAAATTCACCTACTTTCAGGCACTTTTCTTCAATATCCAAAATATTTGCAAAAAGCCTTACATGAATTTCATTTACAGTTTCATGATTACTCATTAAACCACCTCAATTTATATTGATAATCAAATTATATTTATTTTTAACAACTTTGTCAACAATTATTTGCACATAATATATCTCCAGAGAAAATCCTTTGCCTCCTCAGCATAATCAATGTTTATTCTCTTCGTTTTTTCAATACTGAAAGCCTTGAATCCATCATCCTCAAGAAAAAGCTCATCTCCTACCAGGTCTGTGCCATTGTGCTCCTTTGTAATTCTAAGAGCTCTGCAAAGCTTCCCAGGTCCGTCGGACAGATTTTTAATCTGATTTTTTGATAAATCCTCCATTGGCTTGCCATATCTGTTCATGCTAATATCATCCATATTTTCTATGGGCTCTGCTCCTCTTATAAGCACTGCACTGCAGATGCCTTCGCCTTCCGTAACGAAATTCAGGCAATAATACATTCCATATATCAAGTATACATACGCATGGCCCGCGGGTCCATACATTATCTTAGTCCTCGGGGTTATCTTGCCTCCGTATCCATGGCTGGCCTTGTCTATTGCCCCTATGTATGCTTCTGTCTCCGTGAGCCTAACCCTGATTGTCACATCATCATACCTTCGGACCAGTATCTTTCCTATTAAATCCTCCGCTACAATTCGCGCATCTCTGTCGTAAAAATTCCTGCCTATCTTCTTCATAAATCTCCTGCTATAAGTTGAACAGCCTCTTGAAGTTTTCCTTTGTTTTTTCCGCTATTTCAGAAACTGTGACTTCCCTGATTCCTGCAATTTCTTCAGCCACGTACTTCACAAGCTTCGGATCATTTCTTTTTCCTCTGAAGGGTTCCGGAGCAAGGTACGGACAGTCTGTTTCTATAAGCAGTTTTTCCATGGGCACCTCTTTGGCAACCATTCTTGGAGTCTTAGCCTTTTTAAACGTAACAGGTCCCCCCAGAGAAATATAAAAGCCGAGCTTCATAAATTCCCTAGCCATTTCAACACTACCTGAATAGCAATGGAGTATGCCTCTTGTTCCCGAGTGATGCTCTTCCTTCATAATCCTGATTATATCCTCATGTGCATCGCGGTCATGCACTATGTACGGAAGGTCCAGCTCCTTTGCAAGGCGTATCTGTTCCCTGAACCATATTTTCTGTGTCTCTCTGTCTGAATTGTCATAATAATAATCCAGTCCTATTTCACCTATTCCAAGCACTTTCTTATTTTTTGCCAATTCTCTGAATATATTCATGGTATCGTCATCCATAAATTTGGAATCGTGAGGGTGGCATCCCACAGCTGCATAAATAAATGGATACTTATCCGCCAACGCAACCGCCGCACGGGATGTCTTCAAATCCGCTCCGGGATTAAGCACTGCCTCTATTCCGTTTTCCTGCAATGAATCTATAAGCTCTTCCCTGTCTTCGTCAAATCTTTCATCATCAAGATGAGCATGACTGTCAATAAATTTATTTTCCACTTTTCTTTTCCTTCTTCTTGCTGCTTCTGTATTCCTTAACTGTTTCCTTGAATATTGTCAGGCTTTCATCATCCTTGTGGAATTTCAGCTCTGTTGTTATATCCTTGCCCATAAGACTGTACAGAACCTTTGCCGCAACCATATTTTTTCCGTCAGGCTTCATATAATTGATTCCTTTTATATCTTCCCATCTGATCAGCCCTCCTCTTTTATGTATTCCGAGGGTTGAAACCATTGTCCTCTTAGTGAGGGGAATATACAATACTGCCATTAAAACCGGAAGAACGAGAATTGTAAACGCCGTTTCGGCGGTAAAACTTCCGGTGCTTATTGTTCCTGCAACTAAAAATCCTGTAAGCACAAGCACAAACATAATAATCAAGCCACTGAGCTTGCGCCTGGTTTTGTCGTCATCATTCAAATAAAGCAGCGGCTTCATATTTTCCTTTTTGTATTTCAAGCTGTTTTTCAAGTTAGAATAAATAAAATAAATTGCTAAAACAAAAATTAACGGATATATAATCTGTGTCGATTTCATAAGAATCCCTTTCTGTATAATAAATATTTAACATCCAGTAGTTTATCATATTATGGCA
>DNNV01000393.1:0-8033 GCA_003497505.1 Clostridiales bacterium
GACTTATTTTTATATAGATTATCAAAAAAATTTATTTGTGTCAATTAATAATTAAGCATCAAAACCATGTAAAACGCTTGCAATGTATAACAAAACATCGCTTTGGCTTACACTCGCTGCCCTCCTGACTGATACGCCATATTGTAAATAATTTCAGCCATTTCTCTTGCGGATCTGTTCATACCGTTTTTAAGCCAGTGCTGCAGCAGACCGATGCTTCCATTTACAACAAATACGAAGTATTCATCCCTTATGCCCGGACTTATATCTACAGTGGATGAGAATGTTATTCCGCATTGCTTATATATTATTGTAAATACCTGTTTCTGAAAGTTAATATCCCCACTTTCACTCATGAGAATTTTCAGATTTTTGCTGTTATCCACAAAATATTGAAAAATTTCCTCTAAAAGCTTGATGTTTTCATACTTATCTGTTGTATCTCTAAAATTGGCAATTGCCTCTTTAGCCCATGAAAGAGTTTCATCCTCAATTTTGGCAAGAAGATCGTATTGGTCGGTGTAATGGGCATAAAAGGTGGTTCGATTTATATCAGCATTCTCACACAGCTCCTTAATAGTTATTTTTGCGATTGGTTTTTTCTCCATTAATTCAAAAAGACTATTCTGTAAAGCCATCTTTGTATAGCGGGTCTTTCTGCTTTCTTTCATTATGCTGCTCCTTTCATTATACACTACAAATTCAGTTATCTTTGCTTTCAAACCAACATTTATAATATAATTTGTTGTAAATATTACATTCCATAAACATCTGACGGTTGCATAATCAACACGGTGTCATTATAATTAATTCTTAGTTAAATGTCAAGAATGAGCAGGATGGTAATGAAAATCAGCAAAGGAGACCCCATGGATTTTATTACATTTGAAAACGTGGAAAGAGAATATAATATCGGCGATACCGTTATCAAGGCTGTGGACGGTATAAGCTTCAGCCTCAGCAAGGGAACATTTAATGTGGTGCTGGGACAGAGCGGCGCGGGAAAAACCACGTTGCTCAATTTGCTGGGAGGAATGGACTCACCCACCTCCGGCAAAATAGTCGTAAACGAAAAAGAAATCTCAGGCATTTCTGAGTTTGACCTTACAGAATACCGCCGTACTCAAATCGGGTTTGTATTCCAATTTTATAATTTAGTACCGAATCTGACCGCACTTGAAAATGTACAGCTTGCGGAAGAAATATGTCCTGAACCTCTAGATGCTCGTGAAATGCTGAAACGTGTTGGTCTGGAAAACAGAATGGACAATTTCCCCAGCCAGATGTCTGGAGGGGAGCAGCAGCGTGTTTCAATAGCCAGAGCTCTGGCGAAGAACCCGCAGATAGTTCTCTGCGATGAGCCCACCGGTGCTCTGGATTCTGAAACAGGCCGCAGGGTCCTGCGGCTCATACGTGATGTGTCAAGGGACCTAGGCAAGACTGTAATCGTTGTGACACACAATGCCCCAATATCAGAAATGGCACATACCGTGCTGCACATGCGCGACGGTAAAATTGCCAAAGTACAATTAAACGAGCATCCCAAAGATGTGGAGGAAATTGTATGGTAAGAGGCGCATTGTTCAAAAAGTCTCTGCGTGACATGCGCAAGTCAAAATCGCAGTTTATTTCGATTTTTATTATGGCTACCTTAGCTGTATTCATTATGACAGGCCTGGACAGCATTTGGTTCACTATTGATAAGCATGCCTACAATATGTATCAGTCAACAAATTTATCCGACTTGTGGGTGACGGTTGCGAGCCCCTCGGAACAGCAGCTGTGGGGAATCAGTAAAATTCAAGGTGTTGAGCTGGTGGAGAAGCGATTTTCTATTGATGCAGACACAGACTTACCCGGTAAACCCACCCTGCATGTGTACGCATTGGATGACCGCACTATTCTTGATCAGCCCCAGCTTCAAAATGGCAGATTCAGCAAAAGCGGAGGCGGTGCCGTGCTGGACAGCAGGTTCGCAAAGGCGCACAACCTGAGAATAGGAGACTATATTTCGATTAAATTAAACGGTGTATGGCTGCGCATCCAGATTGACGGTATGGCATTGAGCAGCGAGCATATATATGCCGTTAAAAACTCCGCAACCCTGACGCCTGATTCATTGGACTATGGATTTTTAGTAATCCGGACAAAGGCATTGGAGAGCATATACGGACAGAAGGTATATAATCAAATCAGCGTGAAAACCTCACCAGGCTCCGACCTTGCACAGGTGGTACAGAAAGCCGGTGACGTGGTTGGCGATGATGTAATCGGTATAACACTGCAAAAGGACAGCGGCAGCGTAAGCAGTGTAAATTCACGAATTCAGCAGTTTAAAACATTGTCCTTGGTGTTTCCTGTATTGTTCCTTCTGGTTACAGCACTGATTACACAGAGCACTATGGTGCGCATGATAGAAAACCAGCGAGCGCAGATAGGGATTTTGAAAGCCCTTGGCTACAGCAAAAGAAGCATACTCTGGCATTACACCTCCTATGGTGTCATAGTTGGTGTGCTTGGCTCGGTTTTCGGGCTTCTGCTGGGTCCCAATGTTTTCGGACGCATTATGGTTCCTCAGCTTAAGCTTACGCTTAGCAGCTACAGCATCAGAATTAATTACGTTAACTTTGTATTTGCATTATTCCTTATTCTCATGTGTACCGGGGGCGTTTCATTCCTCGCCTGCAGAAATCTCCAGAGCGATTCACCCTCTGCACTTCTCCGTGAAAAGCCGCCTAAAAGCGGGAAGCGCATATTTCTTGAATCCATGCCCTCCCTGTGGCAGAAAATGAAGTTCAGCAGCAAGCTTATAGCACGAAATATAATTAAGAATAAGGGGCGGCTCATAATGAGCACAATAGGTGTCATGGGCTGCACCGGCGTGATTATCTCCGCATTGACGGTCCGAAGCACATTGTCCGGAATCGGGGATTATACCTATGGAACAACATTTACCTTTGACCAGAAAGTTGTTCTGGATACAGCAAAAACAAATTCAGTGTATCTCAAAAACTTAGAGCTGGACGGAATAACACAACAACTGGAAGAATCTGCGGTGCAGGTGATTTTTCCTGACGGAGTTCAGAAAATGGAGTTGGTCAATATCACCACCAAGGAAAGTCCCTTGATCCGATTGCAGGATATTGACGGCAATCCTGTGTCCCTGCCGGACAACGGAGTACTTATGACGCGAAAGCTATGTAGGGAGCGTGGCTTAAATACCGGTGACATCATCCGCATTAAGCTCACTGACAAGGGCTACGTCTCCGTACCTGTAATTCAGATTGCATATATTGCCTCAGGTCAAGGAATTTATATGACCGACACATATTGGGAATCCATTGGCGAAAAATTCAAGCCTACGGCTCTGCTGGTCAGATGGAACGGTGAGCCTGACCGGAAATTTCTCTCAAGCGATGTGGTGGCCGACTCGGCAACGAGGGAAAGCATGCAGGACAGTTTGTCTTCCAGCATCGGAATTGTTAATCTGGCAGTTGTGTTCCTGATCATCCTCGGTGCATCATTGGCTTTTGTAGTTCTGTACAATACAGGCATGCTCAACTTTGCGGAACGTGTCAGAGACCTTGCAACCTTTCGTGTGCTGGGGTTCCACCACCGTGAAATACGTTACCTGGTGCTGGTTGAAAATTATTTTTCAGTCTTGCTGGGGATGTTATCCGGTATACCCGTAGGCAGGTTCATATCCTGGATTATCGCAAGCAGCATTGACGAACGTCTGGATCTTCTGGGCAACATTACTTTGACGGATGTGCTGACGGCCGGAGCAATGACCATGTTCTTTGCATGGATTGTAAATAGGGTGATAGCACATAAAATGAAAGAAATTGACATATTCGAAGCGCTTAAGAGCGTTGAATAGCATTAGAAATATGGAGGAATAGCTATGAAGGACTGGATTTTATCTCATAAAAAGGCGGTGTCTGCGTTATGTGTCATCACCGCACTGGTTATCACGCTCACTGTTTTTATACAAAGAAAAAACAAAATTGAGGCCATGAGGGCAGCTGAAACTCTGATTTCTTCCTATCATGCTACGGAAATAGAAGCATGGGGAGAAGTGCTGTACAGCCGCGTTGAGAGCATCAGCATAGATTTTCCGTCAACAGTGACGGATGTTCTGGTTAAAGAAGGGGAACGTGTCACGTCAGCTCAGCCCTTAGTGACCATGGACATTTCCGAATACAACGGAAATGTAGAAAAATTGAAGCAGCAGCTGTCTGCAAATCAGTCTGCATTGGATTCCGCGGCTCAGGACATCACCGCCCTGCAGGCGGATATTGCCCGCGCACAGGAGGAAATTGCACGTAAAACTGATGAATACAACAACGATACAGGTGCCAACCTGAAATTGCTGCAGAATTCCCTGAACCTTGCACTGAAGGAGCTTGAGAACACAAAAAAAGACCTTCAGGATTACCAGTCATTGTATGATGAGGGCGCTGTTTCAGAAATGACTCTCAATCAGTATACCTCTATGCTGAACCAGCGACAAAAGGCTGTGGAGGATATTGAAGCAAGTATACAGAAAACAAAGACTGCCTTAAAGGATGAATTGAATCTGCTGAATGTTTCGCTTAAATCTAAGCAGGTTCAGCTTTCTCAGCTTCAGCAGAGTAACAGCACAAATGTTGCAATGCAGCAGAGCGCCGTTTCATCCACGCAGGTTGACCTGAATATTATGACTGGCAAGACAGAAAGAGGCTACATCAAAGAAAATCAGATTGTTTCCAATGTGAAAAATGGAATTGTAAAAAATATATCCGTCAACTGCGGCAATCACCTCGGTATACAGGGCATGCCTACAGAGATACTTCAAATTATCGACGCAGATTCCATAACAATAAGTGCCGAGGTCTATGAAGAGTTCATAGGAAGTGTACAAATAGGCGGAAATGTAAAAATTGTACCAGCCTCATATCCGGACATCTCACTTAGCGGAACCGTAACACATATTCCGGACATGGCAGTTGAAAAGAACGGCAGACGCATTGTCCGTGTAATTGTAACGCCCAACGATCCTGATAACGTACTGAAGCCAGGATATACCGCAGATGTTTATTTTCCAAAATAAACATCTGCGTCAATAAAAAATATATTGTATGTATTGTTAACATACAATATATTTATGTTATCATTTCTTTCTTGGCATTGAGTGTATAGCTTCTCCGATGCAGCCGCATACAGCTTCATAAAAAACTTCGGACAATGTTGGATGTGCAAACACCGATTCCTTTATATCCTCCACCGTCAGTCCGCTGTGTATTGCCATCGAGCCCTGGTGTACAATATCGCTGGCATGAGGCCCCATTATATGGACTCCGATTATTTTATGGCTTTCTTTTTCAGCCATTACCTTTACAAAACCCTCGCCCTCCGCCATTGTCAGCGCCTTTCCGTTTGCACCGAACATTGACTTTCCGACAATGTACTCCACGTTTTTTTCCTTTGCTTCCTCCTCCGTCATGCCGACAGATGCAGCCTCGGGAAAAGTGAATACACAGGATGGTATTGCGCCGTAATCAACTCTTGAGTTGTGCCCGTAAATATTTTCAACACACACCTTGCCTTCCTCTGACGCAGCATGAGCAAGCATAACTCCTCCGATAGCATCCCCTATGGCATATACGCCTTTTACGGATGTTTCATAGTTGGTATCAACCTTTATACCCTTCTTATCATATTCAATGCCAGAAACTTCAAGGTTCAGTCCTTGTGTATTAGGCTTTCTCCCGGCTGCAGCAAGCAGGTAATCGCTGAATATTTCAGAAGTACCCTTACCGTTTTCAACCGTTATTTTCAAGCCTTCCTCAGAAGCCTGAACTTCCTTCAGCATGGAGCCCGTCAAAATTTTAATGCCCTGTTTCTTTAAATACACCGGAAGCTTTTTGGAAAGCTCGTCATCCAGTCTGTACAATATTTTCGGAAGGAATTCTATTATCGTTACTTCCGTCCCAAGTGAAGCAAATATACCTGCAAACTCAACTCCTACCACACCGCCTCCCAATATGGCAAGGCTTTTGGGAACATGCTCAAAATTCAATAATTCGTCGCTTGTAACGACTCTGCGGTCTTCAATTCCCGGTACTGGAACTTCCGAAGGGGATGAGCCTGTTGCAATAATTATATTTGTCGCAGTTATTTCCTCCGCACCTTCCGCCGTGATGACATTCAGAGTTTTAGCCCCTTTAAATGAAGCTCTTCCTCTTATTACCTCCACGCTGTTTCCTTTCAAAAGCTGTTCTATTCCTGAAACAAGCTTGCCCACAACTTCATTTTTCCTCTTCTGAGCCGTCTCCATGTCAAATGTGTATCCGCTTACTGCTACTCCAAATTCAGCCATGTTTTTCACAGCTTCCACCGCCCCGGCATTTTTATAAAGGGACTTTGTGGGTATGCAGCCTCTGTTCAGACATGTGCCACCTAAATTATCTTCCTCTATGAGTGTGACATTTGCTCCAAGCTGGGAGGCTCTTATTGCAGCCTCATAGCCTCCCGGTCCTCCTCCGATAATAACCAAATCTCTTAGCATAGCGCCTACCTATTATATCGAAGCACAGGCTTACGTGCAGCAAGAGCTTCATCCAGTCTCGATACTATTGTGCTGTGAGGTGCTGTGCGAACCATTTCAGGATCATTCTCAGCTTCATCGGCTATCTGCCTCATTACAGCTATGAACTCGTCAAGAGTTTCCTTTGATTCGCATTCCGTAGGCTCAACCATCATAGCTTCTGATACAATCAGAGGGAAGTAAATAGTCGGCGGATGATATCCGAAGTCCAGCAATCTCTTTGCAATATCCAAGGTCGATACGCCCTTCTCCTTCTGCCACACTCCTGAAAATACGCATTCGTGCATGCATATTCTGTCCGCAGGCAGGTAATATTTATCCTTCAGCTTGCTTGCAATATAGTTTGCATTCAGCACGGCATTTTCCGAAACTTCCTTCAAGCCGTCAGGACCCATGCTCAGTATATATGCATATGCCCTCAGATACACTCCGAAATGACCGTAGAATGATTTAACCTTTCCTATGGACAAAGGTCTGTCATAGTCAAAATAATATTCCTTCTCTTCTTTCTTTGCCACAACAGGCACTGGAAGAAAATCAGCCAGATGCTTTTTAACTCCAACAGGCCCTGAACCGGGTCCTCCTCCTCCGTGAGGAGTGCTGAAGGTTTTGTGCAGATTCAGGTGAACAACATCAAAGCCCATATCTCCGGGTCTCGTTATTCCCATAATGGCATTTGTATTTGCTCCGTCATAGTACATCTGCCCGCCTGCCTCATGAATTATCTTGGAAATTTCCAGTATATTTTCATCAAACAAGCCAAGGGTGTTTGGGTTTGTAAGCATGAATCCCGCTACCTCATCGCTCATTACAGCTCTCAGGGAGTCCAGGTCAACCAAGCCTCTGTCATCAGACTTCACTTCAATTACGTCAAAGCCTGCCACTGCGGCAGATGCAGGGTTGGTACCGTGAGCGGAGTCCGGGATAACTATTTTGTTTCTTTTTGCATCGCCTCTGTTCATGTGGTATGCCTTTATTATCATGAGACCTGCAAGCTCTCCGTGAGCGCCTGCAGCAGGCTGAAGGCTGAATTCATCCATTCCCGTTATTTCGGAAAGCATTCCTCCAAGGTCATATATAACCTGCAAGGCTCCCTGCGCTGTCTTTTCGGGCTGATATGGATGAAGTCTTGCAAAGCCGCTGTATCTTGCAACTGTTTCGTTTACTTTCGGATTGTACTTCATGGTACAGCTTCCTAAAGGGTAGAAGCCCGAGTCAACTCCGTGATTTTTCTGCGAAAGCTGGGTAAAGTGTCGTACCGCCTCCAGCTCACTGACCTCAGGAAGTTCTGGAGCCTCTGTTCTCAGAAGATTGCTGTCCATAATTTCCTGCACTGGCTTTATAGGCACATCGCATTCAGGCAGAGAATATGCTTTTCGCCCTGCTCTGCTCATTTCAAATATCAAGGATTGTTTTTTCAGCATTACTCTACCGCCTTTCTTAT
>DNNV01000393.1:8059-9898 GCA_003497505.1 Clostridiales bacterium
TCTGGTGCGTTTCTCAGTTACTGCAACCAGCCAACTATCTTTTAATTCGGGATAATTTTTCTCAACATCATATCCGCCGATTATCCTGCTTTCCAGAAGCTTATCATTGAGCATATTCACAGGTTCGGCGCTTTTCACTACAAACTCCCTGAAGAATGGTCCGTTGAACACAGGACTGAATTTACCTGTTTTAATCAGTTCATCATAAGCATAGCGTGACTTCTGGAGGCATAAGTTTGCAACCTCTTTCAAGCCCTCCTTACCCATTACTGTCATGTAAATCGTCGCTGTCAAAGCATTCAGCGCCTGATTGGAGCAAATGTTTGATGTTGCCTTCTCTCTTCTTATATGCTGCTCCCTTGTCTGAAGAGTGAGAACAAAGCCTCTTTTTCCGTCCTTGTCAACAGTTTCTCCCACGATTCTCCCAGGCATTTTACGCATGAGCTTTTCTGTTACCGCCATAAATCCAAGGTACGGTCCCCCGAAACTAAGGCTGTTCCCCAATGGCTGACCATCGCCTACGGCTATGTCTGCACCTGATTCACCGGGGCTTTTCAGCAGCGCAAGAGATATGGGGTCCGCGCTTACAATAAGTAAGCTTTTATTTTCGTGAATTATGCCGCTTATGGAGGCGACGTCCTCCACAATTCCGAAAAAGTTAGGGCTTTGAACTATTACAGCGGCAGTATTGACCTTCAGCTTGCTCTTTAAATCCTCTAAATCAATTCTTCCGTCTTTATATCCAATCTCTGACACCGATATATCCCTGAAACCCGCGTATGTATTTAAAACTTGCCTGCTTTCAGGATGCACGGATGACGCTATTAATATTTCCGACCTCTTAGTAGACTCACATGCCATAACAGCAGCCTCGGTCAACGCCGTTGCACCGTCGTACATTGACGCATTGACAACAGGCAGACCCGTAAGCTCGCTTATCATTGTCTGGTATTCAAATATTACCTGAAGTGTACCCTGGCTTATCTCCGGCTGGTAAGGCGTGTATGCCGTATAAAATTCCTGCCTTGAAATCAGGCTGTCGATTAAGGCCGGAATATAGTGATCATATGCCCCTGCACCCAGGAAGCAGGTGTAATCATCAAGATTAAGGTTTTTATCCGATAATGACTTTATATTTTTAACCAGTTCCATTTCGGATTGAGCATCCGGTATATTTAGTCTGTCTTTCAGGAAAACCGAATCAGGAACTGCCTTGAACAAAGCTTCAATGCTTTCAACACCTATTTCTTCAAGCATCTGAGCTCTGTCTTCATTGGTATTTCCAATATATCTGGCCATATGCCCCTCCTTTATTCACATGATTTTTCATAATCTTCCGCAGAAAGCAGCTTTTCCGCTTCCTCCGGCTGTGACATCTCCACGGCAACGAACCATGCATTATAAGGAGATTCGTTAATCAATCCGGGGTTATCTGCAAGCTCTTCATTTACTTCAACTATTGTGCCGGAAATTGGAGTATATACATCAGATGCTGCCTTTACAGACTCCAAAACAACAAACTGGTCCCCTGTCGCAACAACCGTTCCTGCCTCGGGAAGTTCTATAAAAACAACCTCTCCCAGATGGTCTTGCGCATAATCCGTAATTCCTATATAGGCCTTGTTTCCGTCTACCTTTACCCATTCGTGTGATGCTGAATACTTCAACTCATTTAATAATTTCATATTAACCCTCCTGATACCATCTCTATTTTTTATATTTTTTTGTGTAAAAAGGTTTTTTAATTATTTTTGCTTTTACATTTTTATTTCTTATAGAAATTTCTATATCTGTTTCCTCTTTCGTATATTCCGCATCTATAAGAGCAAGACCTATGTT
>DNNV01000086.1 GCA_003497505.1 Clostridiales bacterium
GTAAATTTGACGCCACTATGGAAGAAGTTATCGAAGCCGCCAAAATGGCAAATATCCACGATTTCATAATGTCTCTCCCCGAAGGCTACGACACATATGTGGGAGAAAGAGGAGTTAAGCTGTCCGGCGGACAGAAGCAGAGAATTTCAATAGCAAGAGTATTTTTGAAAAATCCGCCTATATTAATACTGGATGAGGCAACATCCGCTCTGGACAACGCAACAGAGCAAATGATTCAGCATTCTCTGGAAGAGCTTTCAAAGGGCAGGACTACTGTGGTTGTTGCCCACAGGCTCTCCACAATTAAAAACTCCGATGAAATTATAGTAATCACGGATAAGGGAATACAGGAAAGAGGAAAGCACGAGGAGCTTATAAACCTGAACGGAATTTATGCCGAGCTTTATAACTCCCAGTTCAGCATTGCATAGGATGTGAATATGAAAATTACGATTATCGGGCACTGGGGAGGCTTTCCCCGTGCCGGAGAGGCTACCTCCGGGTATCTCATAGAGCATGATGAATACAAGCTTCTGTTGGAATGCGGCAGCGGAGTTGTGAGCACTATTCAGAAGAAAGTTGACTTAGGAAAGCTGGATGCTGTTCTTATAACTCACTACCATTATGACCATTGCTGCGACATAGGCACTCTGCAGTACGGTAGGCAGATAAAAACACAGCTTGGCGAAATAAACGGAGCCTTGGACATTTATGCCCCGGAAGGCGAATTTTTTAAGCTGCTGAATTGGGGAGAATACACATGCGGCAAAAGCTACGATGAAAAAAGCGTGCTTAATTTAGGTCCCTTTGAAATAAGCTTTATAAAGAACGTACACCCTGTGGATGCCTACAGCGTAAAAATAAAATGTGACGGTAAAATATTTTCCTTTACATCAGATACTTCTTATTTCAGTGAGCTGCCGGAATTTTTCGAAAACTCAGATGTGCTCATGACAGAATGCAGCTTTTATGCACATATGGACGGCACGGCTGCAGGTCATCTGAACAGCACTCAGGCAGGAATGCTGGCACAGGAAGCAAAGGCAAAAATGCTTATTCTGACTCACCTTCCCCATTTCGGAGACTTAGAGGACTTGAAACTGCAAGCACAGGAGCATTACAGCGGTGAAATAGTATTATCCTCATGCATGCTTGAAATTAATATGTGATTATGGGAAATAATAAATGCACTTCTATTCCGATATAAATATATGCAGGATGTGAAGTGCATTTTATTGTTGAAATGAATACGAGCTCAGTATATAATAAGTCGATAAAATATTATTAGGATGTGAAACAATGCTATCAGTCAAAGGCAGACGCAAATGCGAAAGCTGCGGAAAAAGATATAATTACTACTATTCAAAGGGCTCTGAAGCCGAAAAAAAGGTAAGGTACAAGGGCAAGGATGAAAACTCAAGCCAATGTACCGACGTAAAGGTTCTTTCTATGTACAGCTACATGGTTACCGTAAACTGTCCCGAATGCGGTGCAGAGGAAACCTTCGTATATACAGACTGAGACAATTTAAGCCAAAATATCGATTGAAGCTCCCGTGGCTACTGCTGCGGGTGTTTCAGTGCCTGCCGGAATTTCTGCAACGGCAGGTGCACCTGCTTCAGGTCCGTATTCCGGAATACCGGACTTTTTTATTTCTTCCTTCTCTTCAAGAGCCGTTCTCACAATATTTCCATGCTCGTTTGTCTTTCGTAAATATTTTTGAACACGGACGTTTTTCTTAAGCCTCTTGGCCTCTTCCTTTTTACCTGTATCCTCTGCACGCTTTAATTCAGCCTTTTTTCTTTCTTCATTTCCCAAATGGGATATTTTCTCGTCAGCTTTTCTCATTACATATTTAATTTTCTGAAGGGCACGCTTCGCCTGCGCACTGTCTCCTCCGCTATTTTTGATTTTTTGAGCTTCCCTTGCCAGACTTCTTTTCACAGCAAATACCGAGCCTCTTTTTTCCGCCGCCGCAAGTGCAGTCATATAACGTGCCGCAGAAAAGCTTACTGCTGTATTCTTGCTGCCAGTACTGCCGGGCTTAATCTGGTACAGTCTGCTTATAGCTGAAATCATAACAATTCTCCATTCATGTGATTTTAATATATATCGGCATTGACTGGAAAAATTTTAATGAAGTATAAAACCATTCCTTATAATGCAATTGACAGTAAATATAATACTGTTTGAATTTAAAAGTGCGGACAAATATTTGTCCGCAACATAGGAAAACAGTATATACTAATTCGCTTCAAGGGAACTGATTTAACGCGAATTAATATAAGGAATGGCTTAAAGGGTAGGTATTATAATATGTTGTTACAATAATGCGTTATCATCATCAAATACTTTATTTTTTACGGCACTGAATTTCTGCAGTATATCCTGTACAGAGAGACCTTTTCTCTCATTGCCGTCAATATCCACCGCAATGCTTCCCGAATCCATCATAATCGTTCTTGAGCCATATGCCAGTGCGGAGGTTATATTGTGAGTTATCATCATAGTTGTAATGTTGTTCTCCGAAACAATTCTGTTGGTTAGCTCCATGACAGACTTAGCGCTCAGGGGGTCCAGTGCCGCTGTGTGCTCATCAAGGAGCAGCAGCTTCGGCTTCACAAGCGTTGCCATTATAAGGGTCACCGCCTGCCTCTGCCCGCCTGACAGCAGTCCTATCTTTGTGTTAATTCTGTCTTCAAGGCCGAGATTTAGAGCAGACAGACGCTCTCTTATGAGGGTTTTCTCCTTTTTTGAAGGCATGCTCATAATATTTTTACCGGTACTCCTCATATATGCAATGATGAGATTCTCCCCCACCGTGAGATTCGGTGCAGTGCCCCGCATTGGGTCCTGGAAAATACGGCCTACAAATGATGCTCTTCTATACTCAGGCATATATGTTATGTCCGTGCCGTCCAGCTCGATACTACCGTTATCACACAGCGCCGAACCGGATATTGCATTGAACATGGTGGATTTTCCTGCACCGTTTCCTCCTATGAGTGTAACAAACTCTCCCTGAGAAACATTCAGGCTTAAATTGTTCAGGGCCTTGTGCTCATCAGGCGTATTTTTATTGAAAACCTTGTTTACAGCTTCTAATTTCAGCATCATATTCTCCCCCTTCTCAATCCGGCAACTTCCATCTTATTTTTTATATTAGGAACAGACAGTGCCACAATAACCACCAGAGAGGATATTAGCTTCAGGTAGGACGGCGGAAAATTGGTTGTCAGTATAAGTGCAATTATAAATCTGTAGATTAATGAGCCTATTATTACAGAAACAAGTCCCAGCGTTATATTTTTATTTTTTATTACGGCGCTTCCTATTATGATGGAAGCAAAGCTTATTACCACCATTCCCGCTCCCATGTTCACATCTGCAGACTGCTGCATCTGTGCAACCAGTGCACCGGATAATGCCACTATTGCGTTTGAAATGGCAAATGCTATGATTTTAATAAAGTCTGTGTCTATTGAAGATGCCCTGCACATTGCCTCATTATCTCCTGTTGCTCTTACGGACAGACCCAGCTGAGTTCTGAAAAACCAGTTCAGCAGCGCAAAGACTGCCGCAATAATTATTAATAGGGCAGCTATTTTATATGTCTTCCCTGCAAATAATTGCTCCGCATATGTGAAAATGTTAGTCTTGTTCAGCAAGGGTATGTTTGCCTTGCCTCCCATTACTGCCAGATTCACAGAATACAGTCCCGTCATTGTAAGAATCCCCGACAGTATAGGCTGTATGCCCATCTTGGTCTGGAGCACGGCGGTGATAATCCCCGCCAGCGCCCCTGCCACAATTGCCGTTATAAGTCCCAGTACAGGATTGCCGGAGAATGTGAACACAGCCGAAACAGCAGCTCCCAAAACAAAGCTTCCGTCCACCGTCAAATCGGCAACATTCAATATTCTGAATGATATATATGTTCCAAACGCCAGAAGCGAGTAAACAAGCCCCAGCTCAATTGCTCCTATAAATGATGTCAAGCTCAATTTTTTGCCTCCCCTATGTTATTTAACCACTTTGAATCCCTTTAATAAATCTTCGGATATTTCAACGCCGATTTTTTCAGCAACAGATATATTCACTATCTTTTCGTATTCTTTCAGTGTTTCCACAGGTATTTCGGAAATTTGCACTCCGTCAATTACCCTGCGTACCATGTCCGCCACCTGTCTTCCCAGCACTGTGTAATCAACACCCACTGTTGCGAAGCCGCCGTCGTTCACCATTGAATCCGCTCCGGTATACACGGGGATTCCTGCCTTCATGGCCTCAGATGCAAGCACCGGCATTGCCGATGCAACGGTGTTGTCAGTAGGCGTGAATATGGCATCAGCCTTGCCTGTCAGTGACTGAGCAGCCTGCAGAAGCTCGCTTGAATTTGTTATTGTTGTTTCCGTGTATGCAACACCTTTTTCCTTCAGATATTCCTTTGCCTTGTCAATAGCGGCGACCGAATTTACCTCACCGCTGTTATATAGAAAGCCGTATGTCTTTGCCTCAGGAGTCAGCTCAAATGCCAGGTCAAATATCTGCTTTACATCTATTGCGTCGGACACACCTGTCACATTTGCCTCAGGTCTGTTCAGGTCCTTTACCAGTCCTGCCTCCAGCGGATAACTTGCTGCCGCAAATATTACCGGAATATCCTTTGTAGCTGCAGCCGCGCTCTGTGCCGTTCCCGTTCCTATTGGAACTATAATATCCATCTTATCTCCTATGAACTGAGAAATAATCGTGTTTATGTTGGATGGGTCACCCTGTGCATCCTTGTAGGTTATTTCAACCACATCCTTGAGTCCCTGCTCTTCAATCCCCGCAATTATGCACTCTCTTATCTGGTTCAGAGAAGGGTGCTCAATCGGCTGGATTATTCCTATCTTTATTTTCTTATTTTCATCAGTCTTCTGATCCTGCGGCCCTTTGCTTTCATTTTCCACAGGCTTCTGTTCTTCATTCGCATTTGTTCCGGCACATCCGGTCACTGCCGCAAGCATTATTGCCGCAATCATAATTATTGATAATATCTTTTTCATTTCAACCTCCAATTAAGTAATTATTATATTATTTTTTTACTATATTATTTGATTATCCTGCTAATTTTTTGCCCTTGCACTATTCCTATCCTGAATTTCTTGTCATGCTATTCTCCCGAATTGTATTTACAAAAACAAAAAACCCGTCCTTATGAAAAGGACAGGTATAATTCCTGCGGTACCACCTTAATTGACTGAAAATTCAATCCACTTTGATGAAAATGCCATCACATTTTCTGCCTTGTAACGTAGGCCTACGTTTCAGATACTTGAGTGTTAACCCGTTCACCTCACCCTCAGCGATCCATTTGTCCGTACTGCGTTCTGCCGGGCTCTCATCTACCCCCGCTCTCTGTAAGTGCACATATCGGTTTTATCTTCGCTTCAACAGTTTGTTTTTGTATTATTAGGAATAATATCACCGTAATTTCTATTTGTCAACAGCTAATTTAAATTTTTTTATATAATCCAACAATACTTCCTTTTTGTTTTCCAGCTTTCCTTCAATCACAAGATCCAGAAGCTCATTCAATGCATCCCCCAGAATCATGCCTCTCGAGATTCCCGCACGAATGAGGTCCTCGCCGTCAACATCCAGCATTTTAAGGCTGTAGCATTCATTGTTAGCAATTATTTCCTCTGCGGCCTTTTCAGCCTCATACACTACGTTAAGCTCATTTGAATATACATCTCCCTGCGCTTTAAATACAGCCGCCTTAAATTTAATCAGAGCAGTGTAATTATCATATCCTATTCTTTTAAGCAGTTTCTTTATAACTACCTTATCGGGAATAATTTTCTCATCCCGACATGAAGATAACAGACCAACTGAGCTGATTGTTTTGCCGTCATACTTTAGTGTCTTCAGTATTCTTTCCGCATTGCCTGTTTCATACAGCAAAAGAGCAAGCCTGAGTGTGAGACTTTCCGCATGCTTCATGGAATTCAGAATAACTTCCCACTCGTTATCATTGAAGGTTTTTATTTCAGGAATAAACACCTCCACAAGCTCCCTGTATTCCGTCATAACATTGTGGAACTCCAGGCCCATGAGAAGCTTGTTGAATTCAGACACTATTCTCTCTTTAGAAATATTACACAAAAGCTCCTTGTTTTTTCGGATGCTTTCTGATGTTAATTTTTCGATTTTAAAACCAAGCACCGAGCTGAACCTCAGAGCCCTTAGAATTCTCAGTCCATCCTCCCCGAATCTTTCATCCGGGTCACCCACGCATCGTATGGTCCTGCTTTCAATATCGGAAATTCCTCCGAACAAGTCGACAATTCCTTTTCTGCCGTATGCCATTGCATTGATGGTAAAATCTCTTCTTCGCAGGTCATCTGCTATTTTATCCGTAAAAAATACGGTATCAGGATGCCTGTTGTCCGTATAGCTGCCGTCAATTCTGTATGTTGTTATTTCAATCTGCATCCCTTGGATTATGACCGTAACCGTGCCATGCTTAAGTCCCGTATTTATAGTTCTGTATTCCTTGAAGCAGGTGCTTATTTCATCCGTCCTGGCCGACGTCGTAATGTCCCAGTCCTTTGGAGCATTCTCCAGCAGACTGTCTCTTACACAGCCTCCCACTATATATGCCTCAAACCCGTTGTTATTTAAAATATTCAATGCTGTTCCAATTTCTCTCGGAATAACTATATTCATTTTCATGTCCCATTTTTATTATTTATTATGCCTTTACCCTCTTGCTTGCATACATCCTCATGTCTGCTACGGCAAGAGCCTTGTCAAAGCCTATCATGTTATTTTCGTTGATTTCACATATACCATAGCTGAATCTGACTTGTATATCAGTTCCCGATTCCAGAATAGCTGTTGCTATTCCCTCCATCTTCACTTCAGCCAGAGTAATATTCTGATCCCCGAAAAGCACAATAAACTCATCCCCAGCAAACCTTGCCGCCACATCCGCTATTCCTGTCTCTCTACTGAGAACAGCAGCGAAATGCTTCAAAACCATATCACCGTAATAATGGCCGTAGGTATCATTTATTGCTTTAAAATCATCTATATCTATCATAGCAAGGCAAAACGGATTTTTATCAATTTTAAGCCGCTCCAATTCCAGGTCAAATTCTTTTTTTATGAGCCTTCTGTTAATAAGACCTGTAAGCTCGTCGTAGTCTGCCAGATATTTCAGCCTGTTCTGAGCAAGTGCATTTCTTATTGCCAGCTCCATTTCAAATTTAATTTGATCCATAAGCGCTAAATCCCTCTCTGTAAACACATGACCGTGAATGACAGAATCAACATTGATAAGACCTATGAGCCTGTCATCGTCGTGTATGGGAGCAGACATGCTGCAACCTATGTCGAGAGCATTTACACTTTCAAGACCTTCCACAATCTCTTTGTTTGCATTGCGGATATCAAATTCCTTTGGATTTTTAATTATTGCGGATTTGCTGAATCCGTTTATTTTATATAAATACACTTCCTCTTTCCTGAATATGAAATCCGTCAGTTCTTCCCGGTAACCTTTTACCACCTTGTAGTAAAA
>DNNV01000302.1:0-277 GCA_003497505.1 Clostridiales bacterium
AATTTCGTTCTGTATTTTCAATGTCATTCTTCATTTTATTAATAGTTTCTCTCTTGTTTTCTAAATTGTGTTTTCCCATAACCTTCTCCTATAATTCAAATATATATTTATTATGTCATTATTTATATGTAAAATTCATATGTAAATAAAATGACCTGATTGATTTTTCACATATAGATGTTGACAATTATAGTCCGTGGTAGTAAAATTGAATTATAAAAATATTTGCATAATATAACTGTTTAATTCACGGAATCGGGTGAGAATCCCGGACAAT
>DNNV01000302.1:503-4142 GCA_003497505.1 Clostridiales bacterium
CGGGTGAGAATCCCGGACAATCGGGTTACTGTATTGCGGAGCGAACTCCATTAGGCCACTGTGTATGCGGGAAGGCGGGGCGAGCGTTGAAGCTAAGTCAGGATATGTGATTAGGCATGAGCGTACTATTATTTTCCAACGAAAAATAATATACAGGTAAAGAAGCTTAATAAACTTTTTTAGGTAACATAGGAATGTACACCTGTATTTTTCGTTATGAAAATGCAGGTGTTTTTGTATGTCCTAACCCAAGTTCTTCGACTGTAAGGAGGAGAAATTGATGGTGGGTCAAACGCACTAAATTCCTGATTTATGCGACGTAGGAGCAGATAAATTAGTGAATTTTCCTGCGAACCCTGTTTTTTTGATCGGCAGGGAGAAAAAAACAACGGTAGGCCAACCAAAATGAAGTCGCAATTTATAAAGACAACGAATTAAATAATTGGTGAATGCGACTGCAGGATTATTTGATACCAGCGAAATTCCGACACTGCTGAAATCAACCTCCCGGTGCACAGGAACTGCAATCTTCATTCTCTCGATTAAGAATCACACTTTGTATTGAGAGGCTTCGCACAAGAGGCGGCAGCTGCAAATAAAATATTTGGTCAATTGAAATCAGCAGAAAATAACTTTCGCAATTGCAGATTCAAGACTGCAAATACCTCCAAGTATTCCGGACGTTAATAAGGGACGGGCGGTCCCTAATCTGCTGAATGCTCTCTAAATGAGCGTTGAATCAACTCATTAGATGTAGCTGCCTAATCTTTGGAAATTAAATTTACAGACCTTTTCGGAAAGTCATATATTGACATATAATTCCGTTAATGGTAATATTGAGTATAAAGACATTTGCATATTAACTGTTTTAAATCACGGAACCGGGTGAGAATCCCGGACAATCGGGTTACTGTGTTGTGGAGCAAACTCCAATGTGCCACTGCTTAGGCGGGAAGGCGGAGTAAGCGTTGAAGCTTAGTCAGGATACGTGTGAACAGTACGTAGTATTATTTTCCGACGAAAGATAATATACAGGATAAATGAATATTTCATCATTGGGTTATTACATAAAATTGTCACACCTGTATTTTTCGTTACGAAAATGCAGGTGTTTTTGTATGCCCTTTATGACCTAACCCAATTTCTCCTCCTTACAGTCGAAGAAATTGATGGTAGGTCAAACGCATAAAATTCCTAATTTATGCGACGTAGGAGCAGATAAATTAGTGGATTTTCCTGCGAACCCCGTTTTTTGACATTTTGAAAAAGGTAATATGAGAAGAGAAACTGCAAATTTATAATGCACGCGACCGGGAGGCATCAAATGCATATGAATTGCCTAATGCTCTGCTTTGACTAACTTCCAAAAGAAAGAAAAACGGTAAAAGGGCACTGTACGTTGACAGATTAATAAGATATCCGCAGACCGATATGCGGATGGTCAACTGAAATATGGAATCGGAGGTGATATCTTTATATTTTGTAATACCATAATTACTAAAGAACAAAAAGAAGGGAGTATTAACAAATGAATACTTTAACAGCAACAAAAAACAGAAACAGATTTTATGCATTAACACTGGCAATGGTCATGATTATCATGATATTTATGCCAAACATGACCTTCGCAGCAATAGGGGACAAGTCCAATCCGACAGATACAGGTCTTGTAAAGCTGTACTTCGGAGACCCTGATTACTCACCGGTTCCGCCTGAATCACTGATGGTGTTTGAGGAGACGGGAACGCTTACATATGATGCGGTATACACCGGAATCAATTCGGCTACGTATTATCCAAACCAGCTGTTGCTTGTAGTAAAGCCTAACAGTGGAAGCTTAGCAATCAGCAATGTAGTTCAGACAAATGTAACGGCAACACAGCCACCATCAACTACTGGAGTATATGATATAGTTTTAGGAAATGTAACACAGCCTAAATTTAAATTTGATGCTACAGTAGGTGGCACAACACAGACAATAACCATAACATTTCATCAGCCTAAGGAAGATACTACAGCAGGCACAGGAGTGTATGCATTCCTTCCTGCACCCGGGCAGTTTACAAATGAGAATATGACTTCAGGCGGATGGGGAACAATTTATAATTCTGCAGGAACACTTAAAAACATGCTGAACAATACTGTTACAACTGGTATTTCACTGGGATATTTCGGTGGATATGTTGTATTCGATATGGGAGTTGACGGCAGCGGTCAGGGCAACGTGAAAAACAACCCCAGCCATCCCGGAGGCTATGACTTCAAGGTTGTTGGAAACGCATTTTCCGGAAACTCCGAGCCAGGAGGAATTCAGGTATCCAAAGATGCTATAACATGGTACGACATAGCAGGATCGTTCCACTATGATGATGCTACAAAGTGGAATTACAGCGCAACATACGTGGATTCGGTAAACGGTGGAAGTACAGGTAACACTGCAGCAGATAGACAGCCTATACCTTATTATATTAACGGTAATACGTCAACTACTGGAACGGTTGCTATAAATACCTTCCATGCGCACAACTGGTATCCATTAGCTGCTAATTACATTACAGGTCTTGATAAAGCAACGGGAAGCGGCAGACTGCCATTTGCTGAATATCTTTACAATCAGAATGCTCTTGGATATACAAACACCAGGACGCTGACTCTTTCAGGAGTGCTTCTTGGAGGAATAACCAGCAACTCAACAGCAACCGGAGCTTTCGGATATGCTGACGTAACCTCCGGTGGAGACAACATCGACCTTGACTGGGCAGTGGACAGAACTACCGGACTACCGGTAAATCTTGACTGGATACGCTATGTGAGAGTGTATAACGCTGTAGCAAAGGATTTACCTCCATTTGGAGAAATATCACCAGAAGTTACAGGTATATACACTATAACCGATACATCAGGAAGCGGAGCAACAACTGCAACACCTACTGTAACTGTAGGAGGAACAGCTATAACCTTAAGCAGTAGTAGCAAGCAGGTTGTAGATTTTTCAGCAGGTGGTAGTGGAACGAAAAATGTTGTGGTAACTTCAACTGCAGCTAATATATGGATTAATGGCCAAAAGGTTACTTCAGGACAAGCAGTTCCAATAACTGTAAAACCGATTGGAAATACTCTTGTTAGGGTAATAGCACAGGACGGCACAGCACAGCCATATATTGCATTGCTAAGAGTAACAAAATAAAGAATTAGTCAATAGCCTCTGTTTTTACAGAGGCTATTGGTACCCTTATGAAAGGAAAGTATTCATATGAAGAAAAAAGATTTACATAAAATTATATCTTTTTTATTAATTTTTTTAATGATATTCCAAATAGTACCCAAAAGGGCTCTTGCAGATACTTATAGCTTTTATATGGCATATGATTCTGCCGGAGCTAAACCTATAACAATTACGCCGGATGGAGATGTTAATGGTAGGCCAAACTATTATGTGGAAATAGATGAAAGCGTTACTGAAATCTATATGAAGTTTGAAACTGAATTCTGGGTTTATCATATTATAAATGATTATTATATTGAATGGAATCCGAACCAGTGGACTAAAGTTGACTTAAACCAATTTCCTTTTTGGGATGAGCATGCAGATATTGGGGGGGATGACCCAAATAGGTATAGAAGCTTAGCACTTGCAGA
>DNNV01000042.1 GCA_003497505.1 Clostridiales bacterium
GAATTCAATCCTATGCTTGGTCACAGGGGCTGCAGGCTTGCCATTTCATACCCTGAAATAGCAAAGATGCAGACAAGAGCAATAATTGAAGCAGCCATTGAAGTTTCAAGGGAAGAAAATATCAATATAGTACCGGAAATAATGGTTCCTCTGGTAGGTAAAAAAGAAGAGCTTGAAATATTGAGAAAGCTCATAATAGAAATAGCTGAGGAAACAAAAAAAATAATGAACTCTGATTTAACCTACTTGGTAGGAACGATGATTGAGGTTCCGAGAGCGTGTGTAACAGCAGATGAAATAGCTCAGTATGCAGATTTCTTCTCCTTCGGTACAAACGACCTCACTCAGATGACATTCGGTTATTCAAGAGACGATGCAGGCAAATTCCTTGAAGATTACAAGGATGCAGGAGTCCTGGAACAAGACCCGTTCCAGAGTATCGACCAGGTCGGAGTTGGTAAAATGGTTGAAATGGCAGTTAAGCTGGGAAGAGGAGCAAAGGATCACCTGCACCTTGGAGTATGCGGAGAGCACGGCGGAGACCCTGCATCCATAGAATTCTTCCACAAGGTAGGTCTTGACTATGTATCCTGCTCACCGTTCAGAGTACCGGTAGCAAGACTGGCAGCAGCACAGGCGGCGATTAGCAACAACCAATCGAAAGACGGTTCAAAAGTAACAAGGGATAAGTAGAAGCCCCTTATATACTAAGGGTTAATGCGAATAAGGAAGTATGTACTTCGGCACAGAGAAATCTGTGCCGTTGTGCGTTTTTCACGCACTTTTATATTTTGCAGATACGCTTTGAAGAAACTTCGCACAGAAGGAAATGTTTTAACCTGATTTATTTGTTATACTGAAATCACCACGTGGAAAGGAGAGTGCTCATGCAACCGTCAGACATCATAAAATCCAGTATTACCTATATTGAGCAAAATTTGAAAACCGACATCACCGCCGAGGAACTTGCGAACATGGCAGGTTATTCCGTATGGCATTATCATCGTCTGTTTGTACAGGTCACGGGAATGTCCATATCTGCCTATATCGGCAGGCTACGGCTTAATCGGGCATTGAGTGAAATATCCGGCGGTCGTCGTGCCATTGATGTGGCTTTGGAATATGGTTTTGATACTTATGCTGGATTTTACAAGGCATTTGTTCGAATGTACGGCGGCTCTCCGAAAAATTATCTGTCTAAATCGGAGGTTTCAGTTATGTTTACAGAAAAAGAATTGCGAAAAGTTCTTGCAAATTGGGATGTGCAGCAGGATTTGCCGATACTTGATGTTTACACCATGGATGGTACAAAGGTTTCAGGAAATGTATGGTCGATAGGCGAGGATTATATCCTTAAAGCAGGCAGCTATGAAAGGATACTCACGAATCTGAAGGTGGCAAAAGCGCTGGCGGCGCAGGGATTCGTGGCGTCAACTCCTATTACTAACAAATCCGGTGAAGAATATTTGGAATAGAGGCAAATCGTTGTATTGACACGGGGCATCAAAGGTAATCCTCTTTCTAAATCAGACCGTTTCGGTGAAAGCCGCCGGGAATTCGGGAATAAATACGGCGAAAGCATCGCCCGGCTTCATAGGGCATTGACTGTGATTGAATCCGAAATACAACCATATGAACAAAATTTATACACTCATGTTACCGGATGGGCATTGTTAGAGGTCAGGAAACAAAATATCCAATTCAATATGGGATTGCCGGATACATTTTTTGAAGATTATATCAATAATTTCAGTATTTTGTTTGATAAGCTGCCAAAACAGTTGATTCACCGCGATCCGAATCCTTCCAACATTCTGTTTGACGGCGGTGAAGTCACAGGATTTATCGATTTTGATCTGAGTGAGCGTAATGTCCGCTTGTGGGATCCTTGTTATTGTGCTACCGGGATATTGAGCGAATGGCGCGGAATTGACGATATATATGAAAAATGGCTTGATGTTCTGGAGGGCATCCTACACGGATATGATAATGTGAATCCGCTGACGTTTGAGGAAAAGCAAGCGGTATTTTATATAATTTGTTCAATTCAAATGATTTGCGTAGCATACTTTGAAGGTGTAACCGAGTATAAAGAATTAGCGAAAACAAGCAGAGAGATGTTAAAATCCATTTGGAAGAATGAAATGCATATTCGGAAGATTTTGGCATGAGCGGCACGGATTGAGGGCGAGTAGCAAAAAAACTCCCCCCCCTTCGGTACGTTCATCGTAAATCAAAAGGTGTATGCTGTCTTACAAATCATAAGATGGAATACGCCTTTTAATCATTCAAAAACTGGCCATCAGTGATCTGACTTCAGACCTGCTCCACACATTGGAATCAGGCAGTCAGATGTTTTACCGTTTAGTTCACAATACTTTAAATAAGCGGCATATGTGGCGGCGGTTGTATGTTCACAGTAGATACCTTTTGACGCAAGTGCTGCTCTTGATTCAATTATTCTATTCTCGGGAGCTGTTATTACTTCAATATTGTATTTATATATGTATTCTAAAATTTCCTCTCCGCGCATTGGTACACCTATAGAAATTCCTTCTGCCATCGTAGGCTTTGGAATTACAGCAGCAGGATATTTTTCCCCGGCAATAACTGCTTTTGCAAAAGGGTCGCAATTTTCACTCTGTACTGCTATAATATTGGGCATTTTGTCAATGATTCCGCTGTTCATCAGCTCTTCCAATGCTTTAACAACGCCGATGAATAATGTTCCGTTACCCAAGGGAATAAATATATTTTTCGGAATTCTGTGAAGCTGTTCATACACTTCGTAAATATAAGTCTTTGTTCCTTCATAAAAGAATGGGCTGTACACATGACTTGCATAGTATATTCCTTCGGTGTCTGCCTTTGCCCTGCATACATCTGCGCAGTTATCTCTGCTGCCTGGTATTATATTTACCTTTGCATTATGTGATTTAATCATATCTATTTTCTTTGGAGATGTTCCTTCTGGAACAAAAATCTCACAGCCAATACCTGCTCTTCCGCAGTATGCGGCTACACTGTTACCTGCATTGCCGCTGCTATCCTGAACAACAGAATTCACACCGATTGATTTACAGTGAGCAGCCAATACCGCCGCACCTCTGTCCTTAAAGGATAAGGTGGGCATTAAATAATCCATTTTTAAAAGCACATCCTCATCAAGAGCAATCACAGGTGTCATTCCTTCACCAAGACTAATTTCACGCCAACTGTCGCCCTCTATGACCATAAATGCTCTGTAGCGGAATATACTCCACGTATCATTATCAATAAGCGATAAATCAAATTTAGGAGGCGTGTAATCCAATTTCCAAAGGCCGCCGCAATCACACTTTGATTTTAAAGTCGTTACCTCCGCCGTCATACTACATTTTGAACAAATATATTTCAATTTTTATCTCCCTCCATTACTTCAGCATTCAACACCTATATAAAACTAATCAGGTAAAATCAAAATTTCAAATACATGACGCTTACATTGCCGCGTCTTTCAATCTCTGTAAATCCAAGTTCACTGTACATGTTGAGCGTTCCCCTGTAAAGCCTTTCGGGAAATTCCTTATTATCAACAGGAACGGCTAAAACAGCATCAAAATTTTGTTCTTTAAAGTCTCCTACAGCTTGCTTAAGCAATTGCCTTGCAACTCCTTGTCTTCTGTATTCCGGATGTATAACAAAGCATATAGCGCAGCCAACTTTTTGATCCTTGACTATATGTTTCAGATCATCTTCCAGCCTTATATACTGATGTATATCATTTGCATTGCACCATCCAATACAATTGCTTCCGTGAAATGCCAGATATCCCATCATATTACCGGCTTCTATTTGTTCTATTGCTTCGGCTTTGTTTTCCTCCCCTGT
>DNNV01000035.1 GCA_003497505.1 Clostridiales bacterium
ACATTAAAAGATTGGCGCAGCGTTTATGCTGCGCCAATTCGCATTAAGTACTTCAGGTGATTCAACGATGTGTTTATGTTCTTGAGATTTCCTGAATAGATTGTTTTTCCGTTTAATTTCAACAGGTCCTGTGGCCTGACGAGGCTTCTGTGAATTCCGAAATCTGCAATATCTGCTGAATTCAGCAGGTGATATACGAATTCAGAGCAAAGGAAATTTTTCTCTGAATGAGTCTCAACATTAAACAAGCTTCGTAAGAGTCCTGTGTAATTATAGTTGTATGAATTTCTGTCTGATTCAAATTTGTTTAGTAATGCGGTTATTTTTTCGTATTGACTGTCATCTACATTAATTTCTAAAACTTTTCCATACAAATATCTGTGAAGTCCATATATCCCATCATTGAAATTTTCTGTAACAAAGGTTCCTATAAAAGGATTATAAGTATATTTTCTGCCAAAGCTGTACATTGTTTCAAAGGTTTTGTCCAGAGATAATGAGGCATGGGTATATTCATCTTTTTTTACGAAACGGATGATTTTTGACAACATTGTATTTGTTCTTGTAAGAACTATATATATTTTTTTCATGATTCCTCCCGGCACATGTTGATGGATAGATTATGAAACATGCCGCTTAATATCTCATAAGGAAAACATTAATGCACAATTAAAATCATATATAAATTACCTTAACAATTGAAAGAGTTGATGCCAAACGGGAATTAAGCTTTTGAAGGTTTGCAAGATTAGCATTAGAAGGTAAGTAAGAACAGACATGTAACAGTTAAAGCGGTAACAAAGTGTTACCGCTTCAGCACGCCGCTTATATATTCGCATAAATTCAATGCTTTTGGATGGTTAAGCTTTTCAGCCAGCTCATGGGCTTTTTTTAGGTGTTTTTCGGCTTCTGTATAATTATTTTTCTTAATTTCCAGCAAGGCCTTATAGCATTCTGTCATGTCTCTACCCCAAATAGCACCAAATTTATTGAAAAACTCAAGAGATTTGTTTATATATTCTTCGGCTTCGCCATATTTTTCAAGATTGTACAGTGACTGTCCCGCATTGGAATAGAATATCTCAAGTCCTTTGACTACTGAATTCTCGATACATGTTTCTATTGCCTTGATAAAGTAATTGTATGCTTCATCGTTGTTTCCGAGGTCCTTGTGCATTTGACCGAGATAATTGTAGCTTGCGGAAATATTTATGCTGTGCTTTCCGCTGAATTTATTAAGACTGGAGAAAATGCTGATTGAATTATTCAATGCATTTGCTGCCTCTTCATAGTTTTCGGTTTTGATTAAATAGAGCCCCTTCAATCTTAAGACTATTCCTCTTTCCTCGATAATATCTTTTTTATCCAGTAGATTGAGACATTTTTCTATGTATTCACGCATCATGTTATTATTATCTGTCTGTATAGCGTAATAAATCATCTGTTTGTAATTGTTTAAAAGATAGAGCAAATTATCCAATTTTTGTGATAATTTAATGCTGATTTCAATATTTTTGACGCCCTGTTCGTATTTTCCAACAGAAACATAGTACCTTCCTGCAAGATATGATGCCTCCATCTTGATTTTTAAATATTCCGTATCGAGATTGTCAATGCTAGTAAGGTCCGTATCTATATTTTTTAACTCAGATTCTATATCGGCTATATTTTGGGAATCCGCCCATATGGATGTGTCGGGTGACAGCATGGGATATGCTTCATGATATATGGTATAAAAATCTGTGAGATTTTCAATCTTGCTTTTCAATTTAGCATAGTCCTTATCAATATTTAAGCTTACCGCATCCTTTAAATCCAATATATTTTTGAATGCTTTTTTTGTTTTGAGCTCCGGTTCAACGCCCAGGTCTTTTTTCAAAACATGCGCAAGCTCATGATATAATTTTATTGCTTTGTTATAGTCTTCGGACATGGCATATATTTTCATCAGGTGGCGGTACGTTTTTTCATTGTAGGGGTCATTCTTTATAAGTATGTTTCTGTATTTGTCGATGCTGCTGAAATCTCCTTTATTGACAAGTTCAGTTACCTTGCTTTTTACTGATTTAATATATATATCCTTGTAGAAATCTCTTTTTTCATGCAGCCATTCCTCGAATTCATAGCAATTCTTAACAGAGAAATTAAAAAGAAAATCACCGTTGTATAAATCAAAAGCATTGGATTCCATAATTTCATCCGTATCAATTTTAAATGAAAAGTTATCTGAAAATTCTATGGTTGACTTTGAGGAAGAAAATATGTCTTCGTGTATGCTTGATTTAATTTTATACAATGCATCTCTCAAATTTTTTCTGGCGGTTTCTTCGCCAGTGTCACTCCAGAACATGGCTGTTGCCTCTTCTCTGGACACTTTTTTATTAATGCAGACATAATAAAATAAAGCCTCAGATTTTTTGTAAGGGAATATTATTTTGGTTCTATTAAGTTCGACTGATGGGATACCGAGTAATTTAACAGATACATGATTCATGTTTGTCCCTCAAAAATAGATGGTAGATTAATAATATATTATTTTGGAGGAATTATCAATAAAAAAACGCAGTCTACGTTCACCAAAGTATTTGCTCCCGTTGGTCGCATACTTTGGGAACTCGTTGCGGCTGACCTACCGCAATTTTTCAGAGAAAAGCGTTCTGAAAAATTGGGTTAGGGCAAGCAAAAATTAAGCCTTACATACGTAAGGCTCAATAATATTTATAAAAAAACAAGGGGGAGAGTTAAGCAATAAGAATACTTATTAGCTTATGTGCCTATTATATAGTTATAATCTTTAAGTAATCTTAAATTTAGACGAATTTTCGACGGTGATATTTTATAATAATTATATATAATTGGAGGTGTGCTATGATAAACAATTTAGACATATCAAAAGCAATGACTATAAGACTGGACGATACTTTACCGGAATATCCTTCTTTTAAGGAAGGCGTCAGAAGAGCTCCCAAGAGAGAACTTAAGCTAAACGAAAGAGAAATAAAGCTTGCATTGAAAAATGCATTGAGGTATGTTCCTGAAAATCTTCATGAACAATTAGCGCCTGAATTTTTGGAAGAATTAATGACTAGAGGCAGAATTTACGGTTACAGATTTATGCCAAAGGAAAGAATTTACGGAAAACCAATTGATGAATACAAGGGAAACTGTGTAGAGGGAAAAGCATTTCAGGTTATGATTGACAACAATCTTGACCATGAGGTTGCCTTATATCCTTATGAGCTTGTGACCTACGGAGAAACAGGACAGGTGTGCCAGAACTGGATGCAGTATAGGCTTATTAAAAAATATTTGGAGCAGCTCACAGATGAGCAGACGCTGGCTATTATGTCTGGTCATCCTCTGGGACTTTTCAAATCCCATAAAACAAGCCCCAGAGTTATCCTATCCAACGGACTGATGATAGGAATGTTTGACAATCCAGACGACTGGGCGAAGGCAACAGCTATGGGGGTTTCAAGCTACGGACAGATGACTGCAGGGGGATGGATGTACATCGGACCGCAGGGAATTGTTCACGGAACATTCAATACATTGATTAATGCGGGAAGAAAAGAACTCGGAATTCCGGATGACAAGGATTTGGCAGGTCATTTGTTCATAACATCAGGTTTGGGTGGAATGAGCGGAGCACAGCCCAAGGCAATAGAAATTGCAAACGGAGTGGGAATAGTAGCTGAAGTTGATTATTCAAGAATTGAAACAAGGCTGAATCAGGGATGGGTTTCAATGGTTACGGACAAACTTGATGAGGCATTTGCAAAGGCAAAGGAATACATGGATAAGAAGCAGACAATTTCAATAGCATATCACGGAAATATAGTCGATTTGCTTGAATATGCCGTTGAGAACAATATCCATGTGGATTTGCTGTCAGACCAGACATCATGCCACGTCCCATATGACGGAGGATATTGTCCTAAAGGACTTAATTTTGAACAAAGAACAGAATTACTCAACACAGATAAAAATAAATTTGCAAAATTGGTTAATAAATCACTGGTGGAGCATTTCGGGGCTGTTAAAATACTTGTTGAAAGAGGAACATATTTCTTTGATTATGGCAATGCTTTTATGAAAGCTGTGTTTGATGCAGGGGCGAAGGAAATTGCGAAAAACGGTGTAGATACAAGCGAAGGTTTCATATTCCCATCCTATGTGGAAGACATAATGGGTCCTATGCTATTTGATTACGGCTACGGTCCATTCAGATGGGTGTGCCTCAGCGGAAAGCCTGAAGACCTGAGAAAAACAGACCATGCGGCGATGTCGGTTATAGACCCAAACAGAAGAGGTCAGGACAGAGACAACTATATCTGGATACGTGATGCGGAAAAAAATAAATTGGTTGTGGGAACTCAGGCGAGAATTCTTTACCAGGATGCCCTGGGAAGAAGGGACATTGCGCTGAAGTTCAACGAAATGGTCAGAAACGGTGAAATAGGCCCTGTTATGCTGGGACGAGACCACCACGATACAGGCGGAACAGATTCGCCATACAGAGAAACATCAAATATCTACGACGGAAGCAACGTTACTGCCGATATGGCCGTTCACTGCTTTGCAGGTAATGCAGCAAGAGGAATGAGTCTGGTTGCTCTTCACAACGGAGGTGGAGTTGGAATCAGCAAATCAATAAACGGAGGCTTCGGAATGGTGCTGGACGGCAGTGAAAGAGTTGATGATATATTGATGAAATCTGTGCCGTGGGATACAATGGTGGGTGTGGCAAGGCGCAACTGGGCCAGAAACGAGCATTCAATAGAGACATCAATAGAATACAACAGTAAATTTGCAGGGCAAGACCATATAACAATACCATATATAGCTTGTGATGAGCTTATCGAAAAAACATTGAAGGAATATAACAAATAGGAGGAAATTATGGACAGAATTGTAGAATGTGTTCCAAATATAAGTGAGGGAAGAGATTTAGAAAAGCTTGAAAAAATTCTTGATGTATTCAGAGGCAAGCGCGATGTGAAGCTTTTGGATTATTCAAGCGACGAGGACCACAACAGGACGGTTGTGACGCTGGTGGGAGAGCCTGAAGCCGTTAAATCAGTAATGATTGAGGCGATAGGAAAAGCTGTTGAGCTCATAGATTTAAATAAGCACGAGGGACAGCATCCTCGTATGGGAGCCGTTGACGTTGTGCCGTTCATTCCAATAAGAAACGTAACAGTTGAAGAAGCCGACAAGCTTGCCAAGGAGGTTGCAGCCGAAGCTTCAAGACTGTATGGACTACCATTTTTCCTATATGAAAAATCAGCGTCTGCTCCTCACAGAGAGAATCTTGCTAACATAAGGAAGGGACAGTTCGAGGGTATGGCTGAAAAAATGAAGGATGAGATGTGGAAGCCTGATTTCGGTCCCGAAACAGTTCACCCAACAGCAGGAGTGACTGCAATCGGAGCGAGAATGCCATTGGTTGCGTACAATGTAAATCTTGCAACAAATAATCTTGATATAGCAAATGCAATAGCGAAAAATGTGAGACACATAAACGGCGGCTTCAGATATGTGAAGGCGTTGGGAATAGAGCTTGAGGACAGAGGAATTGTGCAGGTTTCAATGAACCTGACGGACTATACAAAGTCTTCAATATATCGTGTGTTTGAAACAATAAAGATGGAAGCACAGAGATACGGAGTAGCAGTTGTGGGAAGTGAAATCGTAGGGCTTGTGCCATTACAGGCAATTGTTGATACTGCAGATTATTATTTGAGGCTGGAGAACTTCAATTTCGATCAGGTGCTGGAAACCAGACTGTAAGGAGGGTGCCATGAGCAGATTGATTATTAAGAACGCTTCCGAGCTTGTCACCTGCAAGGGAGGACCAAAGCACGGAAAGAATATGTCTGAAATAGGAAAGATACATGACGGATGTGTCGTTGTTGAGGGCGGAATAATAACAGATGTGGGTACCACAGATGAAGTGCTTTTAAAATATAGCACAGATGATTGCAAGGTCATAGATGCGTCAGGCAGAGCGGTGCTCCCCGGATTTATAGAC
>DNNV01000034.1 GCA_003497505.1 Clostridiales bacterium
ATATATCGGAAAAAAACAGAGATATAAAATGGTTTTTATGGGGGAGGCAGGCAGAAGAAAAAAGCCAATTCATAAAGCATGGTAAATTTTATATAAGCAGGCATCCCATGATGTGCTCTGAGAAATATGACGATGATTTCCTGAGAAATAACTGCTTTAAAGATACCATGGACATAATTAATTGGCTTGGATAGTCCCGGATAAAATTAAATGCAGGTAAATGATGAATGAGCTCAGAGCAAGTAATAATTAACAGAGACCGAATTTTCAAAAAGCTTCGTTTCAACGATGGATCGGAAGCCTATAAAAATGCAGACCGTATATTTGACGAGCTCAGCAGTTTGGTTCAAGACAACATAAGACTTACTGCTCTTTACAAGTTGACGGACAGTGAAGAGTTAAATATTGAAGAATTGTACAATTTTGAAAAATATGTGATCTGCCTTGTTTCGTCAGATGATAAAATAATAAGTGAAACTTCAAATGAAATGATGTCCTCCGGAGAGTATCTGAAAGGATATCTGCTGCATGAAATCGCCACTGATGCCATATTCACAGCTTCCGATGCATTGAATAAAGAGGTGGAGACAGAGGTTGTTAAAATGGGCTACAGAATTTGCGGGCATTATGCTCCCGGCGATGGCAAAATCGATTTGGCAATGCAGGGAGCACTGTTGAATAAATTGAAAAGGGAAGCAGAAATCAACGTACATGTAAATAATGAACACATTCTCATACCCGGAAAATCATTGCTGTATGTGCTTGGATTAAAACAGATGCAAAGTACTGATGGCTTGGAGGAATACCGTGCCTGCGGGCAATGCGGTAATTTAGATTGTGACTACAGGAAAGAATAATGAAAAAATATAATGTGAATTTCATAAATCAGAATATAGAGGTTTCCGCAGCGGAAGGTACTGTATTGGCAGATATATGTAGAGGTGCGGATATTCCTTTGAATATGGCGTGCGGCGGTAGAGGAATATGCGGAAAATGCGCTGTTGAAATTGAAGAAGAGGGTAAAAGGTTCACAGTATTGGCGTGCAATACAAGTCTTGACAGAGATATAAATATTTATCTGCAAGATGAACACAGCAAAAATGCATCCATATTGGAACCTATGAATGATTTTAAGTTTACCTTAAATCCTTTGTTGAAAAAAACATATAAGAGTATGAAAGTACTAAATACCGAAGGCTGGAATGAGATTTTGAAAAATTGTCCCATCGATGTGCTCAGGGATTTCTCGAGGCTGATTAACAGAGGAGACTCAGAGGGTATTACATTTGTTAGATATGATGATGAAGTGATTGATATTCAGCCTGGATATACATCGGAGGTTCTGTATGGGGCAGCTGTAGATATAGGAACAACGACAGTTGTAATGTATGTATATGACATGAGGGACGGAAAAAGTCTGGGAATCTATTCGGGAATGAACAGCCAGATTTTTTTCGGAGCCGACGTAATAAGCAGAATCAGCCATGCAGAAAGAGATGAAGGCTTAGAGGAGTTGCACGAAAAAATAATACATACCCTGAACGAGCTGCTGCAAAGCGCAGATGCTGAGATTCCTAAGTTCAGGGATAATCTTTACAATATAGTTTTATGCGGAAACAGTGCCATGCAGCATCTGTTTTTAAAATTGAAGCCCGATAGTCTGGGAAGGAGCCCCTTTATGAGTATTGCAAAGGGATATGTCGAGCTTTCAGGAAAAGATGCTGCATTAAATTGTGCCGCAAGATGCAAGATAGTATTTTTGCCCATTTTGGGAGGCTTTGTTGGTGCTGATACAACTGCGGTTCTTCTGACATTGGACGAGGATAATGAGGATAGTAAGGAAAGGCTTATTATTGACCTGGGGACCAATGGAGAAATTGCCGCAGGAAGCGGAGATACATATTGTACGGCATCAGCAGCATGCGGACCTGCTCTCGAAGGAGGAAATGTTGTATGCGGTATGCGAGGGATGGATGGCGCTGTTGAAAGAATAGAAATATACAGCAATGGTGTTTTCATAAAGTCCATAGGAGGAGGCACACCTTCAGGGATATGTGGCTCAGGCATAGTTGATGCAGTTGCAGGGCTTCTGAGAAATAATATAATTGATTCCACGGGGAGAATGTGCTCAAGAGACGAATACAGGCAGATGAACCCATATTCAAAAATAGGAGACAACCTTACAGAAATAGACGGCATCAACAGTTTTGTCATTTATGAGGATAAGGATAGGACAATATATGTAAATCAGAAGGACATAAGACAGATTCAGCTTGCCAAGAGTTCAATATATTCAGGTTGTGCAGCTATTTTAAGCGCTTGCGGGAAAGATGAGAGGGATATTGATGAGATTCTTGTGGCAGGTGCTTTTGGAAACTATATAGATATTGAAAATGCTGCCTATATTGGTCTTCTCCCGGGACCAGCATCAAAAATAAGAGCAATAGGCAATGGCGCGGGGAAAGGGGCATCCATGTTTTTGCTGGATAGAAGCATGAGAGAAAAATGCGATAAAATTGTAGAAAACTCAACACATATGGAGCTTGCGGACAACATAATTTTTGCACATGGATTTATTGATAATATGAATTTTAAGAAATGAACCGGGGCGTAAATATTAAGATTTGTTAAGAAGTTTAATATTCCTTGGTATTTCAACAAATACTTTTTTAAAAAAGGATGACAAAATACGACAATAGTTTTAAAATGTGTATTTTTAAATGGATGCATAGATTAAATGCCTATATATTGTATATTGTTGACAGGATTTATACTTAATGCTACAATATGTAGTGTGACGAGATAACGATAATGAGGGAGAAGAGGGGCCATGATAAAGATACTGAAAAGAACCGGAAGTTTTGTTGAATTTAATGCTGATAAGATATCAAATGCAATCATAAAGGCGATGAAGGAAACAA
>DNNV01000017.1 GCA_003497505.1 Clostridiales bacterium
AACAATATAAGTAAATAAATCTCCCAAAGCAGCGGCCAAGAATACTGCTAATTTTTTATTTTTGTTTTTTAAAATCCTATAAGTGAAATATGATACAAACGGACCTGCTACAGCCATTGAAAATACATTGGCTCCCAATGTTGTAATACCACCGTGTGCCAACAGCAGCGCCTGAAACAGCAATACAATAAGTCCAGATACAGCCATAGGCAGAGGCCCGAACAATATTGCGCCAAGACCTGTTCCCGTAGGATGAGAGGTGCTTCCGGTTACAGAGGGCATTTTAAGTGCGGATAAAATAAATACAAATGCCGTAACAAGAGCAAATAAAAGCTTTTGGCTTGGATTTTTCTTAAATTCCTTTGAGATTTTGTTCATGCCCAGCGCAACAAATGGTGCACTCACGGCAAACCAGAAAATCACCCATGGTAACGGGAGAAAACCCTCCATAATGTGCATGCCAAAGGCATATTCAGGCACTAATATAAGTACAGAAATCAATGCCATAGACAAATAAATTCTTCTTTTCATATCTATTCTCCTTCTAAATTTTAAATTGTTATAATTTCATTTATTCTGTTTAAGAATAAATGTATAGACTTTTCATCAGCACCAAGGCCGGTTACAAATACTTTAGGATTTAAACCATGTTCACTCAGTATCGTTTTAACGGAATCCTCTTCGTCTGAAGCTATGTCATTCAATGCATGGTCTCCGGCAACGACTAAAAATGGATACAAGTTAACCTTGGCATAATTTTTTTCTTTTAACTCATCTATGATATCGGTAATATACGGGTCACCCTCAATGTTTACAATATATAATTCGGGAAATACGCTGCGGAGCTTCGCTTCAAATTCCCGGTAGTATCTGTGGGAGCCGTGGTGTGTCCCATGGCCAACCAATACAGTTGCTTCATCTTTTGAGGAGCCGATATAGGATGTCAGTGCATCTATTTCTTCACTCCCCATTTTGTCATCCAGGAATGGCCTTGTAACCTTTATTGACTTAAAGCAGTCCTCATATTCATTGCAGGCCCTGGTAATCTTCTCGTATTCAAATCCCGGAAGAATGTGTGTCACAACAACATATACATGAGTGTATTCGCTGCTTTTCAGCTTCTCAAGACATGTTTTCATATTGTCCACATCTATGTCTTCCTCTCTTTTCATTTTTCTTCTGATAATTTCAGAGGTGAACACCCTGTGGAAATCCATATCTTTATAGTTATTTTTTACTGCGTTTTCAATAGTTTCGATATATTTTTCTCTTGAATCCTTTATTGAACATCCGAAACTTGCTACAACAATTGCTTTTTTCATGTTTTCTCCTTGTATATATTATTGATTATTTCATTTCCCGGCAGCTCATATATACTCCGATACCATATATAAGTAAGGAATAAGAAGCTAACACCAGTATTGAAATATATGAAAATTCTCCCTTAAGTGCAATGCCTCTCAGAGATGCGGATGCGTGGGAGAGAGGTAAAATATTAATTAATGTTCTGACAGCTGCCGGCAGATTGTCCAATGAGAAAAATGTACCGCATAAAAATGACATAGGTGTCAGTATGTATGTATTGAATCTGCTCATATCATAATGGCTGTCCACTGATAAGGCAGCGGCATATCCAAAAGCTGCAAACAAAAAGCTGTTCAGGAAGCATATGAGAACAAAATAAGCATTTATACTGATTTTTATACCGAATAGGAATGAAACTAATATAATCAGTGCTGCTGCATACATTCCCCTAAGGGCTCCAGACAGTATATGTCCCAAAGCCATCAGCGGCATTCTCACTGGGGAAGTTAAATAATACTCAAAGCTTTTCTCATGCAGCCTTGAAACAGTTATTCGTATTGATACAGCATTGAAGCCTGTATTCATGGTAGACAGAGCAACGATGCCGGGAATTATAAAATGCATGTATGATGAGCCCTCCACTGTTACATTTTTTCCAAGTCCCCAACCGAATGCAATAAGATATAAAACAGGACTTATAATTGCTGATGAAGTAATTCTCCATATTCGCCTTCTGAAAAATATCATTTCTCTCCACAATACTGTAAATACTTCCATTATGTTACCTTTCTGTTTGTGTAATTGAAAAATACATCTTCCAAAGTGGTTTCTCTCACAGTGTAGCTGTAATTTTCTATGGTCTTGGCATGCTCAAGAGCTTGTGCCCTAGTTTGAAAAAACACATATCTGGTAAGCATGTTTTCATTAAAATACTCAAGTATATAGCTTCCTAATTTTTCTTTTAAATTTTTTGCGGTATCATCCACGATTATTTTTCCGCTGTCTATAAGACAGACCCTGCTGCACAGGTATTCCGCTTCCTCAATGTAATGGGTTGTCATTATAACTGTCTTTCCAACGGACTTCATATACTTCAGTATGTCCCATATCTTTCTTCTGCCGTTTAAGTCTATGCCTACAGTGGGTTCGTCAAATATAATTATTTCAGGATCATTAATAAGAGCCTTCGCTATTATGAGACGTCTGTCCATTCCGCCTGACAACGAGAGGACCTTTCTGTCCGCATATTCCGTCAAATCAACCAAATTAAGAAGCTCATGTATTTTTTCGTCATAATTCTTAACACGAAAGAGCTTGGATGCAAAAACAAGGTTTTCATATACGGTTAGTTCCTTATCCAAATTTGAATATTGAGGAACTATTCCCATCTTGCCCTTCGCATTCTTATTGCTGCTGTTCATTGGTTCTCCTGAAATATATACTTCACCATTGGTGGCTTTTAACAGCCCTGTAAGAATCTTTATTGTGGTTGTTTTTCCGGCGCCGTTGGGGCCAAGCAGGCCTACAAATTCTCCCTTATCAATATGAAGGCTGAGATTGTCAACTGCGGTAAAGCTACCGAATTTTTTTGTCAAATTTCTTATATCAATCATATTGTTGCCCTCTTGGTTCCGCGCTGTATTTTTTAGGGATAAAATATGGGCAGCAATTGATTTCATCATTGTATATATCCGCATCTATTCCAAAAATGTTTCGAAGCAACGATTTATTTATGACCTTGCACGGTTCTTCAAATTCATACAGCTTACCCTTGTTCATCACCATGATTTTGTCGGAATATCTTGCCGCCTGGTTTAAATCGTGCAAAACCATTACAACGGTAATTCCCAAAGTTTTGTTCAGTTCCTTAACCAACTCCAGAACCTCAAGCTGGTATGATATGTCCAGAAAGGTCGTAGGCTCGTCAAGAAGCAAGACCTTGGGCTTTTGAGCAAGAGACATTGCAATCCACGCGCGTTGCCTCTCACCTCCGGACAGTGTGAATACAAGCCGTTTCCTTAATTCTTCGAGACCTGTTTTCTCCAGTGCCCAGTCTATAATTTCATTGTCCTTTATGGAAAGCCTGTTCAGCATATTCAAATGAGGATACCTACCGTACGAAACAAGCTCCTCCACAGAAATATCGGAGGGCACGTTTTTAACCTGTGGTGAAATTGCCAAGCTTTTTGCAAGCTCCTTTGTATTAATCCTGTTAATATTGTGCTTGTTTAAAAAGACATTTCCATTTGATGGCTTCATGCACCTGCTCATTGCTTTTATGAGCGTGGATTTTCCTGAACCGTTGGGACCTATAATTGTTACTATATCACCTGAATTAATTTGAAAATTTATATTATTGATAACTTCCTTGTCACCGTAGCATACACTTAATCTTTCAACTGATATATCCATATTAATATTCCCCCTTTCTTCTTAAAAGGAATAAGAAAAACGGAGCTCCCAAGGCTGACATTATGATTCCCACAGGTATCTCAACCGGAGCAAACAATACTCTTGCCAAGGTATCGCACAAAAGTACCGTGGCAGAGCCCGTAAAAATTGTTGCGGGCATCAGATACCTATAATCCGAGCCGATAAATAATCTTGTCATATGAGGAACTATCAGTCCTACAAAGCCTAAAAGTCCGGCCACACTTACAGCAGCTCCTGCAAGCAGAGATGATATAATAATGAAAATGAATCTTGTTTTTTCTACATTAAGACCAAGTCCCACCGCAGATTCATCACCAAGCATCAAAATATTCAGCTTGTTTGGAAGAAGCATCAATAATACAATACCGGTAAGAGCATAGGGCCATATCATGTAGACTTGCTTCCAGTTAACAGAGGAAAGTCCTCCCACCATGAAACCTATTACACCAGAAACTTTGTCTGGATAAAACGTCATTATTATATTGTTTCCCGCACTGAGCAGTGATGAAACAGCAACACCGGCAAGTATGAGCTTAGTAGGAGCAGCTCCATCTCTCCATGCAAGAAAATAAATGAACAATGTGGAAAGCAGCGCTCCGGTAAAAGAGCCTACAGGTGCCAGATAATAGTAGTTCGGAAACAATATTATAACAATCAAGGTCATAAGTCCTGCTCCTGATGAAACGCCTATTATATTGGGTCCTGCCAGAGGGTTTCTCATAATTCCCTGCAAAATTGCTCCTGAAAGTGCTAAACACGTACCTACCAGAGCCGCAGTTATTGTTCGAGGAAGCCTCACATTCCATATTATTTGATAATTTACCGAACTGCTTTCAGTAAACAATACATCTGCTATTTCTTTGAAGGATATTTTAACCGCACCATTAGACATGCTTATAAAAAAGCTCAGTATAGATATAAATATAAATACAGCTAAAATAAATCCCTTCTTAATTTTCTTTTCTTCGGTATTCCTGACATTCATTCTATTTAAACACTTCCGGATACAATATTTTTGCCAGACCCTCATAGGCTTCTGCGTATCTCTGATTTGGTTTGTAAATATATAAGTCCTTAGGAAGAACAATGTATCGGTCTTCCTTTACGGCTGTTAAACTTGCCCATGCGGGATTGCTTAATGCGTCATTTTTCAGACGTTCTTCAATTTTTCCCAAATCAGTTCCCATTGTCTGTACAAAGATGAAATCCGGGTCTTCCTGTATTATTTTTTCCATGCTGAAGGTCTTGGTATCTGCTGTTCCAGAATTGTCTGATATATTTACAGTATTCAAATCCTTGAGCATTTCCCCCACCATTGTGTTTGAATCTCTGACGGTGATTCCCTTAGCAGTGGCAAACAATATAACAACCTTGTAATTTTTATCTTTCGGTGCCTTTTCAATTATGGTATCAACACTCTTTTTAACATTTTCTATATGATTTTCGTACAGATCATCTCTGCCTGTAATAGCTGTAAAAATTCTTACGGTCCTGTAGTAGTCTTCTAACAGGTCATTGTCAAATGCCGCAACCTCAATATTGCTCTGCTCCAGTGCGGGGATTATATCTCTGTGGCCGCTGTAGTTGCTCAGAGCTATTACTAAGTCAGGTTGAAGTGATAATATTTTTTCCAAGCTTGGTGAGCCCAGACTTCCTACTACCTCTGCAGAACTTGCATTCTCAACTTTTTTATCCTCGGACTCCTCCACTCTGCCAACTACGGTTCCGCCGGCCTGATCCCATATTTCCAAAAGAGAATTTTGCAATACAATTACCCTCTTAGGGTTCTTGGATATTGTAACTGCCACATCCCTCGAATCAGTAAATATAACGCTGTTTTCGTTTATTGTAACTCCATATTCGGGCGTTTGCGATACTTCTTCCTCGTTTGGCTCATCTGGTATTTCAACAGGAGCCTCAGGATTTTTAATGTTATCTGCATTATTGGAACATCCTATAAGAAGTGCCGACATAACAGATGCGGTCAGAATTGCTGTTATTAGTTTATTTGATTTCATTTATGCCTCCAAATTTTTTTCAGTGTAATTTTGTTTTAAATGGTATCCTCTTTTGGTAATTATTTTGCCATCCTTGATATAAGTAGAGCTGTTGCCTACAATTACGATGCTGGTCATATCCACTATCTCAAAATCGATAGTATCTAATGTGCATATATTAATTTCCTGGTCATCGCGGTAAACATTGCGCACAACTCCCACAGGTGTTGAGCCTGATTTATATTTCTTTATTATTTCAAATGAATTTTTCAGATATTCCGGGCGCCCCTTGCTTCTGGGATTGTATATGCATATTACAAAATCAGCCTGTGCTGCCAGCTCGACTCTTTTGTAAATAAGCTCAAGTGGTGTAAGTAGGTCGCTTAAGCTTATGTGGCAGAAATCATGCATCAACGGTGCCCCAAGCACTGCAGCTGCAGCTGTCGAAGCTGTTATTCCGCTTATGACTTTTACATCTTCACCATTTGCCATCTCGAGCACAAGACCTGCCATGCCGTAAACTCCGGCATCACCTGAACTGATTACTGCAACAGTCTTGCCTGTTCCGGAAATTTCAACTGCCTTTTTAACCCTATCAATTTCTTGTTTCATGCCGTTTGATACAATTTCTTTGTGTGAAACAAGGTCCATGATTAAATCAATGTATGTCTTGTATCCTACAATAACATCTGATTTCTCTATGGCTTCCATAGCCTCAAATGTCATCGATTCCCGGCTTCCGGGTCCTATTCCTATTACGTATATCATTTTATCTCCCATTTTCTGTTTATTAATATTGTAGTAAAGTAAGATATATCATCCTTATTTACATTTTTTATATCTCGGAATACAACCTCTTCATTTTTTGATGAATTGCTTACCACGATGGAACAATTTTCAAGGTTTTCATCTATTAAAAGCTGAATTACTTCGTTGAAATTTTTATATACCTTCATGATTACAACTGATGTTTCATTTGCAATATAGCGTTTAAGCCTTTCCGTTCCCATTGTTGCCGGCAATATTAAAAGGGGGTCTTCACCTTCAACCAATGGAAAGTTATTTTTTGATGCAATGTCCAAGAATGATGTAATTCCAGGTATTGTAGTTATCTCAATATTGTTTCTTAAAAGCCTTAACAGATATATATATGTGCTGTAAACCATGGGGTCGCCTATTGTAACAAAACCTACTTTTTTCCCGCCTTGCACGTCAAGCATGATTTCATCAGCAATTGATTTCCATGAACACTGCAGCTCCTCGGTATCATAATTCATGGGAAAATGCCTGCTTTTAATTTCTGTATCCGCGCTTAAATAATCCTTTACTATTTCATGAGCGACACTGAATTTCTCTTCTTTTTTTGCTGTGGGAACATACAGTACATCTAATATATTCAGTGTATCTATTGCCTCCATTGTTACTTTACCCGGATTACCTACTCCGACTCCTATTCCGTAAAACATGTTACCTCCTGTTAGTCAACGTTGTACAACAGCGCATTGCATATTGCCGCTGCTACGTTGCTTCCTCCCTTTCTTCCTCTCGCCACAATAAATTCTATATTATCAAGGCTCATAATTAATTCCTTTGCTTCAACTACATTTACAAATCCTACCGGAACACCTATAATAAGCTCCGGTTTGAATACTCCGCCTTTTATAAGCTCATAGAGCTTCACAAGAGCTGTAGGTGCATTTCCTATTGCAAAAATTACCGGACCCTCTATTTTTGAGGCCCTTTCCATAGATACTGTGGCTCTCGTTTCTTTTCTTTCCGCTGCTTCCTGAAACACATCCTCGTCAGCCATGAAGCATTTCACTGTTACTCCGTATTTCTCGGCAGTTTTTTTATTTATTCCTGCCAGTGCCATATTGGTGTCCGTCACTATGGTGGCCCCTTTTTTTATGGCATTGTATGCTGTTTGCACCGCGGCTTCGGAAAAGCATAAATTGTCCAGATAATCGAAATCCGCCGATGTATGTATAACTCTTTTTATAATAGCTTCCTTTTCAGGATCTAATGCAATGCCTATTTCCTCTTGTATAATTTCAAAGCTTCTTTTTTCAATGTTTTGTGGCTCCACAAATCTTATATTATTCATTTTTTCTCCGTTTCATATCATTGCTCAAAATTTATCTCATAATCGTCAATGGCCACTGCCACAGTGACTGAATTAATTACAGTCTTTTTTATATGCAGCTTCATGCTCTTACTTCCCATTACCGCCGCTCTTTCGCAGACAGTATCCACGCCGGCAGTAAATTTAACAAATTCCGAATGTGAAAACTCTCCGTCAATGCTGTTAAGCTCCTCTTCTTTGTATGTGTTGAATGGGACTTCCAATGCTTCCGCAGTTTTTATGAGCCCTGTCTCATCTTTCTTTAATTCAATTGAATTTATTGACTTTATTGCAAGTGGAGAAATTCCGCAATCGGAAAGTATTGCTTTCACAGCATTGTAAATCGTGTCAAAGCTTGCACCTCGCCTGCATCCAATCCCCACAGACACTATTTTGGGGATTAAATTCAGCGTGTTATCAAAGGGGGAGATATTACTGTCGAGACTTACGCAAAATCCAATGCCTTTTTCATTCAAATCGACCTCCTCCGGCAGCCTGCCGCATACATTGAAGTCGCTGTAAAATCCTATTTTGTTGTTTTCAAGTATATGAGCTGCAATATCTCTTGCTTTTTTTAAGCTGGTTATGTGAAGGTTATGGTCGTGAGCCCATTCGTCTATGGCAAATTTCCCGTTAATATCCGTAGCCGTTGTAATAATGGGGTTTCCCCCAACGGCTTCCGCAATTTCAAGTGTCAGCTTGTTTGCACCTCCTATATGACCGCTAAGCAGTGAAATAACATTAATCCCCTTTTCATCCATACATATTACGGCGGGGTCTGTTTTCTTGCTTTTAACAAAGGGTGCAATAGCACGCACCGCTATTCCCGTCGCCCCTATGAAAATGATACAGTCCTTATTTTTAAATGATTGCTCCGTGGAGTTGTGAAGAGAGTCCGGACGCAGCCTTACGTGGGAGGCGGCATTCAGGTATCTTTCAGGAACAAATGCTTCAATATTGTGTCCCTTTAATTTTTCTATTATTTTATCGCACAAGTCTGCCCCGCTTCTTGAGAAAGCATAAATATCTATATTCATAATTCACCTTTTAATCTAAATGCTCGCAGCCCTTTCCGCTTATTACATAAATAGGATTTTGCCCCATCATCATATGGTATGGTCCTGCTTTTTTAGCTTTTGAAACTGAAATGTTTGTTATTTCCACACTTTCAAATTTGTATTTGTCCATGCACCTGAGAGCTTCGTTTAGACTCTCTAAAGCTATTGCATTGATGACTATATTTACACAGGGATTTTTAGCTAATACTGCTTTCAATATTTCATCCAAATTTCCGCCGCTCCCCCCTATGAATACAGAATCAGGAGCCGGAAGTGCTTCCAATCTATGAGGTGCATTTTCTTCTATGAGCTCAATATTGTATGCCTTGAATTTTTCAATATTTCTCTTTACAAGCTCACAGGCATCCTTATCTTTTTCAATTGCGTAAATAGTTCCTTCCGTGAGCTTCATGGCTGCCTCTATGGACACGGAGCCTGTACCGGCACCTATGTCATATACGGTTAAACCGCACTTTAGGTTCATTTTTCCTACGGACACGGTTCTGACCTCGCTCTTTGTCATGGGTGTATTGCCTGTTATAAATTCATCGTCTTTTATAGAACGGAGACCCATGTCTTTGTCTATTGCATCAGGGTTGTGAATGAGCATTACGGAAAGACTGTCAAATTTCATCCTTGCAATAATTTCCGCAGTGTATTGAACGATTCTTTCGTTTTCATAGGAAAGATTTTCACCAACCCACACTTTGAGGTGCCCTAAGTTTTTTCGGCACATATCCCTGCATATGATGTCGGGAGTGAATTCTCCTCCTGTAAGCAGAAAAACATCTCTGTTGAACATAATTGCAGAAATTATATTTGTACTCCTTCCGTGGGTACTCATAATTTTTTTATCGTCCCAAGGAATGTTGAGCTTGGAGCAGAAATATTGAAGTGAGCTTATAGCGGGAATATTTTCAATGTAATATTGAGTACTTTGTGAAAGCATCTCCGTTA
>DNNV01000150.1 GCA_003497505.1 Clostridiales bacterium
CAATTTTATGCACGATAATTTTTGTGTTATTAAAAGTATTTAAAAAGAAAAATGTTATAAATAAAAAAAATATAGTACAATTTGCCTTGATTTTTTCTCTAGGGATAATAGCGATGATTAGTTATAGAAATATCCTTATTGCGTTAAATGATTTCTTAACGGAAAGAGGAATCAATAGTAGAAATATACACTTGTTTTTAGAATCAGGAGTGTATCTAAGTGGCAGGGAAAATATATATGAGGATGTATTTCATGCAATATATATGAATCCTATCTTAGGGCTAGGACTAGCAGGTGATAGGGTTATAATAGATAGTTATGCACATAATCTATTTTTAGAATTAGTTTTAGATTTTGGAGTGTTTATAGGCTTTATAATTATTTTTATTCTGTTCTTTTTAATTACTAAATCATTTATGACAAGAAACAAAGAAAATTATGATATGATTATAATATGGTTTAGTTTAGGCTTTGTGCATTTATTTATAAGTAGCTCATATTTAATTGATATTAAATTTTGGATTTTTGTAGGTCTGTTATTAAATACTATAACTAAATCAAAATTAAGAGGAATAGGATGAAAAAAAAAATAATACTCGATATGATTTTAAATATAGCAGCAACATCTTTACCAATCGCACTCATTCAATTAATAATATATCCTGCCATTGCAGAAAGATTGGGAAATGCCGAATATGGACTGATGATAACTATGGTAAGTTTGTTTAACTTGGCAGGTCTACCTTATGGAAATGTTCTTAATAATATAAGGCTTTTGCAAAATAATGAATATAAAGAGAATGATGTCGAAGGTGATTTCAATGTTTTGCTGATTGTTGGCCTAATTATGAACTCAGTTATTATGATAGTTGGTACTATATATTATGAAGAAAAGTTCTCGTATGTGAGCATTTTGTTTAGTATAATTGTTTCGGCTTTAAATCTAATTCGTGAGTATTTGATAGTTGCTTTCAGGATAAGCCTCAATTACAAATCCATCTTACTTAACAATGCATTCTTAGTAATTGGATATCTTGTTGGATTTTTTATTTTTAACTTAATCGGATATTGGCAGTTGATATATTTATGTGGATATCTTGCAAGTTTAATATATATTATAAAAAACTCTTATTTGATTAAGGAAAAATATGTTGTTACATATTTGTTCAAAAATACAGCATATAAGAGTGCAGTGCTATTTTTTTCAACATTTTTAAAATCGTTTGTTACATATGCCGACAAACTGGTTATATATCCTTTGCTAGGTCCTGTCGCGGTGTCTGTTTACTATTCGTCTACAATATTAGGCAAGATTATTTCCATGGGAATAACTCCGATTAGCAGTGTATTTTTGAGCTATTTGCCTAATATCAAGGAAATAAATCTGAAAAATTTTTTAAAAATACTTTCTTTTACATGTGTGGTTGGCATAGCGGGATATTTTGTGTGTATAGCTGTGAGCAAACCATTGCTGCTAATTTTGTATCCTGATTGGGCAGTTGAATCTCTTGAGTTGGTGAATATCACTACAGCGACTGCCATCATCGGAGCCGTATGCTCGGTTATAAATCCAATAATTCTGAGGTTTAACAATGTAAGCTGGCAGATGACATTAAGTGTGACGGAAATTACAGCATATGTTATTTTTACATTACTGTTCTATAATCTATATGGATTGAAAGGCTTTTGTGTAGGTATTTTAATTACCAATATATTAAAATTATTTCTTATGGCAGCAGTATATACAAGTAATTTAAAATAACAAACTAAATATTGCAAGCTCCTTGAGACATATTATGCTGAGCTTATTGGGGAGCGGATATGAAATGTCATATGATGAAACGCATTATCCAATAAGTGGATTTGATAAAGATTACGAAAAGATGATACCAAGTGCTTCGTTTAGAAGGTTACAAGACAGGACATAGACCAAGGACCTATATCAGTCTATGGCGGGTATTTATTAGATAATAGAGTAACTTATTACTTCTCAATCCACCACGGTATATCCATCATCCTCCCATACGGCGGGCTTGGAAATACCTTTTTTTATTTCTGCAATAAAATCATTAAGGTTGTAAACCATATTTGGCAGCCATGTGACGTATTTTCCTACCTGCTCCAAGTCATGTGCGTCGCTGGCTCCTATTGGCATGAGCCGAAGCTCTGTGCAGTACTCGAATGCCCTTTTATTTGCAGCTTGTGAAGTGCTTCCGTTTAATACTTCTATGCCTGTCAGGCCTTTTACTGATTTCAGATTTTCCTCAAGGCCTCTGTTGTTATTTCTGAATGGGTGGCATGAAAAACAAACGCCGCCTTGTTGGAGTACGTAATCTATGAAAGTTTGTGCATCTACTCTTTCTTCTGGTATTGAGTCGATTCCGAATGCGGTTATGTCACCTTGGAGCGAAAAAAATTCAACCCCTACAAATATAGGGAAGTTAACTTCCTTTGAGTATTGCTCGGCAAAGTCTTTGAGGCCCATGCTGTCGTGGTCGGTGATGCAAATTGCATCAAGGCCTCTTGCTTTTGCAGCCTCTACTATTTCTTTAAGCCCATGCTTTGCATCGGATGAGAAGGTATTTTCGTGTAAATGCATATCTACTAACATATTTTACTCCTATTGATTAGTTACTTAACAATATCATATGGGAATTGCATTTTCAAATGAAAAAAATTCATAATACCTTGTGCAGCTATTACTTAAATTTATTGTACTTCCATATAGCGCCGTGATATCATAATAGTTGCTATATATTGAAAATTAAGGAGAAACGAATGAAAAAAGTTAAATTACTTATATTTTCAGCTATTTTGATTTTAAGCTTAGCAGCATGCGGAAACAATCCTCCTGCTGATCAGAATGCTGAATTGCCTAAACAAGAAACACCTGAGAAACCTGCAGGAGAAACTCCTGAGAAGATTGATTTTACAGGAAGAACATTAAATGTAGTGACCACAAGCGCGGATTATGTTCCGCTGTTTGAAAAGTTTACAGCTGAAACAGGAGCTAAGGTTGAATTCCTTTCCATGAGCTCAGGAGAGGTTATTTCAAGAATAAAGGCTGAAGGCGGAAATCCTATGGCTGATTTATGGTTTGGAGGCGGAATAGATGCCTTTATGCAGGCTAAGACGGATGGAATTCTTGAGCAGCATTTTTCACCTGAAGCAGAAACCGTTCCTGCTGAGTACAAGGATGCGGACGGATATTGGCTTTCGAAGGGAATTACTGTTGTGGGCTTTATGGTTAACCCCGCTATATTGGAGTCGAAAAATCTTGAAGTACCTAAATCATGGAGCGACCTTGCAAAGCCTGAGTACAAGGATGAAATCATAATGTCAAATCCGTTGATTTCTGGGACAAACTATGCTGTTGTTAAGGGATTGATTGACCTGTATGGTGAAGAGGAAGCATGGGACTATTTCTCAAAGCTTAATGCCAACATTCCTTTCTATGGGAAAAGAGGAGGAGATCCTCAGGAGAAGGTTACTGCAGGCGAGTTTGCCATAGGTATTATTCCTGTTTCCAAGGGACCATTTGATATTGCAAAGGAAAACGGATTTGAAATAATCTGGCCTGAAGAGGGAATTCCCTGGGTGCCTGAAGGAGTTGCAATTTTCAAAAACAGCAAGGGCGCTGATGTTGCAAAGGCATTTGTTGACTTTATGCTGAAGGATGAAAATCAGGAGCTTTTATCTGAGCTTGACGGCAAGGACGGTGCACAGATGATTAAGCCGGGTATTAAAGGCTATGAAACAGGACTTCCAAAGGATAAGTTGATTGTACAGGATCTTTCCACATTTGGTACATTGAGAGAAGAAATTCTTAACAAGTGGCAGGAGCTGACAAAGGATAAAGAAAATTAATATTGTTTAAAGGAGAGCACTTCACAGTGCTCTTTGTTTTGACTGTGGACTGGGATAATGTTATAATACCACATCGGAGGCAGCGTGAATGAAAAGGGTTAAGAAGTTACTTGACAGACTTTTAATAGCAATTATATATATTACGATTTTACTGTTTATATTGTATCCGTTTTTATGTGTTTTTTATCGGGCCTTATTTGTTGACGGAAGCTTTAATATAAGCATGCTGAATAATTTCTTGACCAATGATATAAAGCTGCTGACAAACAGCCTGAAAACTGCTGTGCTCTCCACGATTATTTCAACGGCAACCGCTGTTTGTGTAGGGGTTTTCTACCTTGTATCCGGCAGGAGGACAAGAAAAGCCATAAATTTAATCATGATGCTTACCATGATTTCACCGCCCTTTGTTACATCTCTTTCGTATATTACTCTGTTCGGCAGAAGAGGCTTTATAACACATGACATTTTGGGTTTAACCGTTAATACCTATGGCATGTGGGGTATAGTACTCATGCAGTCGCTTGGCTTTATTTCACTTAACTGTTTGGTTGTTACGGGAACACTGTCACGTATTAATTCGAAAATAATTTATTCCGCCAGAGATTTGGGTGCTGATACAACCTCGGTTATTAAGGATATTGTAATTCCAATGCTAAAATCAACCATATTAATAATAGCTCTGCTGACATTTGTCAGAAGCCTTGCGGATTTCACTACTCCGGCTATAATCGGCGGTAATTTCAATACCATGGCTACGGAGGCATACATGAGCATGGTAGCATATGGAGATATAACTAGGGCTTCTGTTATAAATGTGGTTTTATTCATACCGGCACTTTTAGTTTTCATCATTTATAGAAAGAATATTAAAAATACTGACATGAATGAATCTGGTGAAATAGAGGAGGACATACTGAGCAAGAGCGGCATACTTTACAGCATAATGAAGCTTGTTTCTATAACCTTTATTCTTCTCATACTTTTACAATATGCCTCAATATTTCTCTCTGCATTTACAAAGAAACAAATGGGTGTGTCATATTTCACATTGCAGAATTTCGTTGATGCAAGAGCGCATATTTCGGGAGTATTTGTGAGAAGTGCGGTGTATTCCCTCATATCGGGATTGTGTGGTGCTGTTTTGGGAATTTTAATGGGATATTATCTTGAAATCAGAAAACTTCGCTTTATGGGCTTAATTGATTTCGTAGCCATGATGCCATATATTATTCCCGGGTCATTCTTTGGGATAGGTTACATACTTGCATTTAGGGGCGCACCGTTTTTTCTTACGGGAACTGCCACAATCGTGGTATTGAATATGCTTTTCAAGCAACTGCCATTTTCGTCTAAAATAGGGATTGAAGCTTCAAATCAAATAAGCTCTGAAACTATAAATTCTGTAAAGGACCTTGGAGGGACGGATTTCGACGTTATTAAGGATGTAGTGATGCCCATGAGCAAAAACAGTCTGTTTGTATCCTTTGCAAACGGCTTTACGGCAACTATGACAACGGTGGGGTCAATTATTTTTCTTGTTTATCCCGGACAAAAGGTTGCAACACTTGTGATGTTTGACGTAATACAAGGGGGAAAATACAGCGTGGGGTCTGTTATAGCCATATTGATTATTCTCATGACCATGGCTGTAAATGTAATATTCTACAAAGCTCTCATAAGGAGGAATGTAAATGTTTCTTGAAGTTAAGAATCTGACTAAAAAATATAATAAAAAGACTGTGGTTTCCGATGTGTCCTTTGGAGTGGAGGAAGGCGAGCTTCTGACAATTCTTGGCCCTTCTGGCTGCGGCAAGACCACTGTTCTTAGAGCTTTAGGGGGATTTTTAAAGCTTGATAAAGGTAAAATTACTCTGGACGGAGTTGATATAACTACCATTCCGCCTGAAGAGAGACCTGTCTCCACAGTTTTTCAATCCTATGGACTTTTTCCGCACATGAGGGTGCTGGACAATGTTATTTATGGTCTTAAATTTGCAGGAATCAAGCGAAAGGATGCTGAAAAAATAGGGATTGAAATGCTTGAAAAGGTTCATTTGAAAGGTGAAGAAAAAAAGCTTCCTTCACAATTAAGCGGCGGTCAGCAGCAGAGGGTTGCATTGGCCAGAGGTCTGGTTACACATCCAAAGCTATTGCTTTTGGATGAACCTCTTTCAAATCTGGATGCAAAGCTTCGTCTGGAGCTGAGGTCGGAAATCAAAGCTATCCAAAGAGAATTTAATATTACAACCATCTTTGTTACACATGACCAGGAGGAGGCTTTTTCTGTTGCTGATAAAATCATGCTCATGAACGAAGGTGAGCTGGTGCAATTTGACATGCCGCGCAATCTTTATGAGAAGCCTGTAACTAAATTCTCATTGGACTTTATAGGAAGCGTAAATTATGATGAAGAAAATAATCGTTTCTGCCGTCTTGAGGATGTTTATTTCCACAAGGACGGTGAAGAAATGGAGGTGCTGGACAGCTCCTTCAAAGGTCAGCTTATGGAGTATGTACTTCTTACTTCCGACGGAACCACTATACGAACGGTGAGTCTTGATAAAAGTCATGAGTATGGTACAGGAGAGAAGGTACGGGCTGTTGTCAAGTGGTTTGCACTGGATGAGATGATGTTAGGCGGGCAGTAAGTAAAAAGATAGAGATGTAAACTAAAAAAACCTCACGTGAGGTTTTTTTAGTTTGCAACATTATACTTTATCTATATATTTTAGTATTTTAACTTTATTTTCTGCATTTTCTTGCTATGCTAAATTTCACTTTTTGGCGTTTTCTTCAGACGCATATTTGATTCTGAAGGTAGCCCGAATAATGGTATGAATCGGTCAAGTCCTGTAAGTGTCAACAATAGGATTGAAACTACAGCTATTATAGCCATAAAATTGTATCTTATAATATCGAAAGGAACAAAAGTGTGCAATGGGTAGACTGCATTTGCTATTCCTACATAGAATCCGATGTAGACATGCCACGGAATGAGCTGAGAACCGAATACGCCTAAGGCGTCTGAGAATGTAGCGTTTCTCAATTTTAGCTTATACATATCTTCTTCGCTTGCTTCAACATTTTCATCGGTTAAATCTTTAATTATAGGACCTATTGTAACTATTTGGGCCATTTCGTCTGCCAAAGCGGCATTTCCTATTAAGGACAGGATTCCATTTGCAAACATTAATTGTCTTACATTTTTTGAGGTTCTAGAAATAAAGTCTGACAGTGGCTTAAAGGCATGCATTTTTGACATGATACCGCCGAAAGCACCAACCCACATCATCATAACAATGACCCATGAGCCTGCATCTGCAAAGCCCGTCATTATGTAATCCAAAAATTGATTAACAGATGTAACTGTTCCTGCAAACAGACCGAATATTAATGAAGATATCAATCCTACTCCCAGGCATGCTAAGGTTGGGATACCTTTAATGGCGGTAATCAGTACTAATATTAAAGGAATAACCATAAACATTGGTACTCCTGTTTTTACTTGATTTAATAATTCAACTGCAGATGGTCTTTCTACAGATAGAGCTTCATAAACTTCATTTGGAATTTGATTGATTGCATCAGCTGCATTACCTACTTCTCCCGGCAAGCCAAGACTGATTAATAAAAAGCATACAGCGGCAAGCACCAGGCAGATAAGGGACCATGGCCCTTGACTTCTGACCCTGTCTACTACCTGCACGCCTTGTATACCCGAACTTACAACAGTAGTATCAGAAATTAAACCGATATTATCTCCGAAGCAAGCACCTCCTGCTATGGCACAAACTGTTATAACAGGATTTCCTGCAACAATATGGTTCAACCATAAAAAAATCGGAGCGCATGCGGCAAACGTACCCCATGAAGTGCCTGTAGCAATGGATAGAATAGCGGCTACTATAAAAGAAGTAACTGCAACTGTTTTTGCAGTCAGTCCAAGTCCTAATGCCAAATTAATTATGGCGGCGCCTACACCTGTTGCCATAAATGCTTCTGCCATGGCATAGGCTAACATTAAAATGAAAAATACCAATTGCATTTCTTTTACATTGTTTACTGCAGAATCAACTAAATCATTAAATTTGATTTTTTCAGTGACAGCAGCAATAATTGCTGCATAAACGACGGATATCGGTGCAATTTGCAAGATATCAAGGCCTAATGTTCCCAAGTTACTTGCTATCATCAGCCCGGCCATCAGGAATACCGGTGATAGTTTTAATAGCGCAATCATATAATACCTACCTCTTAAATTTTGTATAAAGTATAATGTCCGTTAGTTAAATAACTAACAATCATAATATAACATATATAACGTGAAAATACAAGCTTAGAATTTTTCTGCATGCAACTTGGGCTCTTGTGCCACCACATTAGATTGGAGAGTTCATATTAGGAATATATGATAAGAGTATGGGATGAGTTAATGCCGAACGGGCAGCATTCATGCTGCCCGTCTCAGTTTATAAAGAATCTGTGAAAATTTTTTTTATTATCAGTTCTCTTGTGTGTTTGTTGTTGAAATCCATATTTCCTGACAAACGCAGCACAATGTTTCCTTTCCGTATTACAAATTCATCCCGTTCTTCGGTCAGTGCCAGATTGTCTGCATTCCATAATCTTTTCATTTCATCATCGGTTATAATAGTTTTTTCAAATAAGGTCATGCCTTTCCACTTAAATCCTTTTTCTAAAGCATCTGTTATTCCGTTAAATATTATCTCGGCAAAGTAGGGATTTATTGCCCTATAGTATTTAATATCTATGTAATTGGGAATATAGTCTATATCTCTTGATTCCCAATAATCATAATGCAAAGGTACCACAGGGCTCATTCCGGCTTTAAATTTTCTATCGGTTATAATTCCAAGTGCTGAGTCATTCAATATTTCTTCCATTGTAACCACGGGATATCTATCCGGTATAATGTCTACCGTGTGTTTTTCTATGTAGCTCCCACTAAAAAATGAAACGGCAATAGGAATAATAATTATTGTAAAAATTATTGCAAGAGCCACATAGAGTACAACGTCTTCCTGGTTTGCAGCCTTTTTCTTTATAAGATATCTGAGGCCTGTACCGATAGTTATACCAACTACCGGACCTATAAGTGCTAATAAAGTATCAGGTCTGAAAAATGCGTCACCTATAAATGACAGTACATAAACCGATGCAATAATCAATACAGGAACATGGAATGCCATTATACGCCTTCGCGCACTTTTCAAGGTGGGCTTTTCAATGGGCAGAGCATTTTTAATATTTCTTCTGGCCCTTAACATCCATACTATGCTATATATAGCGGGAATTGAAATAAAAGCACAAAGTACCGGAAATAAAATCGTCCTTGTAATTCCTGTAAAGCTTAAAAGATTAGTATATTTTACAGGAAAATTTAATAATAATGCCCAAGCGGCAATTATCGAGAAAATGAGTATGCCGCTCAATTCATTTTTCCATAACGTAAGCTCAACAATTTTTTGTTCAATTGCTTCATCCGTTTGAATAGGAACAGGTTGACTGTTTCTATCAGCATAGAAAAACTGTAAATAATTTCGCGACGTTATAAATGTCCAGCCAGACTCATGGCACAGGTTCCTGTATTCTTCTGATTCCTCTGTTTTCTCCGGAGTAAGTGGCCCTTCTTCTTTGAATACATCCACATAGAATTTAAGCTTCCGGGGTTCAACGGCCTTAAATTTGGCTAAATAATTTCCGACTTCTTCAAGCATCCAGCCTTTCTCGGCCATTTCCTCCAAATATTCTTCTATAGCTTTATAATCAAGTGAAAAGAAACCCCAAGATATCCATTTAGTTTTGTATTTCATTTGACAGCTCTCCCTTCTAAAATATCATCACCGTCTGAAACCAGTTGCTTTAAACGCTTATATTCATCTTTTAAAATATTTAATCCCTTGTCTGTCAAAGCATATATTTTTCTTCTGTTTTCATCTGAAACCTGAACTATAATATCTTCTTCCTCAAATCTGGATAAAAGATTATACAAAGTGCCTGCACCTATTCTTACTCTTCCTTCTGTACGTCTTTCCACCTCCTGCATAATTCCATATCCATGCTGAGGCTCAGTCAGTGTTAAAAGGATATAATACATTTGCTCCGTTAAGGTTTTTAATTGTTCTCTTGCCATAGCATTCTCCAAAGCATTATATCTATATTCGATATATCTATTATCAATATAGTATTATTATTTTGCTTCTATGTCAACATCTTTTTATGATAACATAAAATACATAGTAAATTAGATACGTTATCATTCAAAATGCCATTGACTTGTGAAAGTAAACGGGATTATAATAAATTGAAACAAAATAGATAGTGATTCGACAATAGTATAATGAAATCGATAAATCCATTCTGAATGTTGAAGAGGGATTTTTTTATGTTGGTCATAATTATTGCATAGTATAAAGGACAGGTATGAAAAATGGAAAAGATA
>DNNV01000200.1 GCA_003497505.1 Clostridiales bacterium
CAAGTAGATGATGAAATAATCCAAGAAAATATTCAAGCAATTCAATCAGGCGATGATGAACATAAGGCAATACCTAGAGCTTATCGCACAAAAAGGGATGATGGGGTTCTTGGTGTTGATATTCGCATGGAAACAGGCACTGGCAAGACTTATTGCTATACCAGACTCATGTATGAGCTAAACAAGCGTTATGGTTTCTACAAGTTCATATTATTGGTGCCAACAACACCGATTAAAGAAGGCACTCGAAGCTTTATTGAATCAGATTATGCCAAGCAACATTTTGCTGATTTGTATCCAGGTAGAAATATTTCTCTATCTGTGCTTAATGCTCAAAAGAAAACTAAGGGTAGAAAGATGTTCCCACAAGCCATTTCGGACTTTGCAAGAGGGACACGCCTTGAGAAAAATAGAATCAATGCCTTACTCATGAGTAGCGGAATGCTTCTTTCAAAGGCAACGATGGATAATGATTATGACCAGACCTTATTTGGAACATTTACAAAGCCATATGACACTTTGGCATCTACTAGACCAATTGTGATTATTGACGAGCCTCATAAGTTCAAAGTAGAAAATAAAGCCTATAAAGCATTAATTGAAAGAATCAAACCCCAATGTGTAATTCGTTTTGGTGCTACTTTTCCTGAGAATAGTGAAACAGGCAAGAAAGACTACAATAACCTGATTTATAATTTGGGATCCTGTGAAGCCTTCAATGAAAACTTAGTAAAAGGTGTAGCAACGCAAATGATTGCTCAAGAGAGCCTCAACGAAACTAGAATCAAGTTGATGGATATTATTAATAGACCAAAATCCTGTGTTTTCCGTAATGAAAGAACAGGTGTCAGCCATACTCTTTTAGTTGGAGAATCACTTTCTCTTATTGATGATGCATTCCATGGAATCAGTGTAGAAGCAATTGGCAAATTTGAAGATGAGGGCATTGCCAAAGGTGTAGGGTTATCGAATGGTCAAGTAATTGTTAAGGGTGAGCAAATATATGCCGGTATCTATGGAAACACCTATCAAAGCTTGATGATGAAACAAGCTATTAAAAATCATATTGAGCAAGAAAGAGAAAATTTCTTTAAAGAACGAAAAATCAAGACACTTTCCTTGTTCTTCATTGAAGATGTTAATTCATACCGGACTAAAGATGAAAATGATAAAGACATTCCAGGAAAACTCCGAGTTAGATTTCAAAAACTGCTTATGGTAGCACTTGAAAAAGAGATTAGTAATTATGCAGATTCGAACAATCCAATTATCTTAGAATATGTTGACTATTTAACTGCATCCCTTAAAGATATTTCAAACACCAATGGTGGTTATTTTGCTGAGGACAATTCCAAGGCAGATGAAGATATCCAAAAAGAGGTTGATCAAATTCTTAGAGACAAACAAAGCCTATTATCTTTTAAGGATGAGAGAGGAAATTGGAATACTAGACGATTCATCTTCTCTAAATGGACATTGAGAGAAGGTTGGGATAACCCCAATGTTTTTCAAATTGCAAAACTTCGCTCTAGTGGTTCTGATATTAGCAAGTTGCAAGAGGTTGGGCGTGGGCTTAGACTCCCAGTTGATGAATTTGGAAATCGTATTTCTGATGAACAGTTTTATTTAACCTATCTTCATGACTATTCAGAGCATGGCTTTGCTAGTGATTTACTAAAAGAAATCAATTCAGAAATCGACGATAGGAGTACTTCTATTAAGATGCTTCTTCCTAAGGTTGCAAAAGAACGTGGTATGGAAGAAAACGCCTTATTTGGCACACTATTAATTGGTGGTTTTGTTGATGTAGAAGGAAATATTAATCAAGAAAAGAGAGATGATTTTTTTGTACAGTATCCAGAATTTAGGGTAGGAGTTGAACAAGGAAAAGTCATCAATAAAAATAAAAATCAAAGTGGAACGATATCTATACGCAAAGATAGATTTATGGAAATCAATGAACTATGGAGTAAGATAAATAGCAAATACTATTTGAGCTTAGATCAAATCTCTGACGAGGAACTATTTGATGCTACTTTGGATATTTTGAAGACAGATGTTTCAGGACAGGTTATTGCTACAACCATTGAACAAAGGCTTACCTCTAGGGACGGAAGTCTTATTATTTCAGAAGGGGTAACAGATTACCATATTTTAGAAGAAGTAATCCCTTACAATGAATTTATAACCAGAGTGCAAAAAGCAACTGGTTTACCTATTAGAATATTACATAATGCCTTGTGTAAGTATAATAAGACCAGGCCGATCAATAATACTTTTTTCAATAAAGAAACGCTATCAAAATTTGTTATAGCATTCCAAGATTGGTTTGAAGGAGCATTTAATAAACGTTTCTCCTACCAAGCTTTAGATGTCGAAGCACGTGAGACAGCTTTGACAGATATCAATGGTGATCCCAAAGATAGAATTGTTCAAGGGGTTGTTGGTGTTATTAAGGATGATTTTGCTACAGTTCCTGACAAATTCCTATATGACACAGTTATCTACGATAGTCCAAAAGAAAAAGAAAGTATTGCACGAAGCAACATTGATGAGGTAGTCGTATTTGGAAAGATTCCAAGAAAGAGCATTCAAGTGCCTCTATACTTTGGTGGGACTACGAGTCCAGATTTCATGTATGTTCTGAAAAGAGACGATGAGTTGATGCTAAACTTTATTGTTGAAACTAAAGACATCAAGAAGGATTCTTCTCTTCGTGAGGAAGAAAAACTAAGGATACAATCTGCAAAGAAATTCTTTGAAACAATGGCAGAGAATGGGATTAATGTATCCTTTGAGAAACAATTACAATCAGATGATATTATTGCGATGATAAAAACTGTTGTTAGTAAATGAGGTGAATATTGATGAGTGCAATAATAAAAAAAATAAAGCTGCAAAATTACAAAAGATTCAAAGATTATATGATAGAACCTAATGAACGAATGAATATCATAGTTGGAGATAATGAAGTTGGTAAAAGTTCTATATTAGAAGCTATAGACTTAGTTTCCAGTGGGAATATCAAAAAAGTCGAAAGCATAGGACTTGAACGTCTGATTTGTAGTGAATCAATTGATGAGTATAAAAAAAATGCCAAGTATGAGAATCTCCCAGTAATGACTATCGAACTATTTCTTGGCGGTGACTTCGATCATACGATGAATGGTAAAAACAATCATTTAGGTGAGGCTTGTGATGGGATTAGGCTTGTTTGTTCTCCTAATGATGACTATAGAAATGAGATTATCGATGTTATAAGTACAGATGCCGATAGTTTTCCTTATGAGTATTATTCAATCAGATTTTCTACATTTGCTGATGAAGGTTATAGCGGCTATAAAAAGAAGATTAAATCGGTACTTATCAATAATATGAACATGAATTCTGGCTATGCTACCAATGAATTCATACAAAGAATGTATAACCAATACACAGAAGAAAATATTAAGGAGAGGGCAGCTCATCGAAGTAAATATCGTCAAATGAAGGAGCAATTTTGTCGTGATAACTTTGAGGCGCTAAACAATAGGGTTTCTAATGATAAGGACTACTCATTTGGTTTGGATAGTAAGCAGACAAAACTTTTTAATCAAGACTTAATGATATATGAAGATAGCGTTGCTATTGATAATAAAGGGACTGGGAGACAGGTAATAATTAAAACAGATTTTGCTCTAGAAAAAGCAGGTGAGAATATTGATGTTATCCTTATCGAAGAACCAGAGAACCACCTCAGTCATGGGAATTTGAAAAAATTGGTTAAAACGATTTCAGAAACGCAAAGTGGTCAGATTTTTATTACAACACATAATAGTTTGATAAGCACGAGGTTGGAGTTAGAAAATTTACTGATATTATCTGATAATAAAACAGATAAACCGCTGTCGTTGCAAGAATTATCAAAAGATACATCAAATTACTTTTTAAAAGCTCCACCGGCAGGAATACTAGAATTTGTTTTATCCTCAAGAGTTATTCTTGTTGAAGGACCATCTGAGTACATTTTATTTGATAAATTTTATGAAGAGGTAACCGGAAGGAAGTTAGATTCTGATAATGTACATGTCATGGATATTCGTGGTCTAAGCTTTAAACGTTATCTAGAATTAGCTAAAATTTCAGGATCAAAAATTGCAGTAGTCACTGATAATGACGGGAATTTCCAGGAAAAATGCGTTGAAAAATACAAAGATTTTCAGTTTTTGGCTAATGTTCAAATATTTTTCGATGCCAATAATGATTATCAAACTTTTGAAGTGTTACTGTATAATTCGAATAAAGGCTTTTGTGATGCGCAATTTCCCAATGACGCTTTGAAATTTATGTTAGCGAATAAAACTGATTCGGCATTGCGATTATTACAGTCTGATGCAAGTATTCAAGTGCCAGACTATATAAAAAGGGCGATTGAATGGATAAAAGAATAATATTTGCGGTTGCTGGCGCAGGAAAAACAACAACGATTATAAATGAGCTATCAGAAGATAAAAGGGTATTAATTCTTACATATACGGTAGCAAATTACTCAAATTTAAAATCTAAAATATTAGAGAAATTCAATCATCATTGGCCTGAGAATATTTGTTTAATGAGATATTTTTCTTTCCTATTTTCGTTTTGCTATAAACCTTTATTAGCGGACAAGATAAAAGCAAAAGGGATTATTTACGAGCCAAATGAAAACCAATATGTAAAGTCAGATAAGCAAAGATACTACATTAGTAGAAATAGATATTTTTATAGTAATCGTTTGGCATATTTTCTAGAAAAAACTGATTCCTGTCGTGAAATCCAAGAAAGATTAACCAAGTACTTTGATAAACTGATGATTGATGAGATTCAAGATATTTCAGGTAGGGACTTTAACTTCTTGGATAAACTAATGACTACACCTATTGAAATGCTTTTTGTGGGTGATTTTCATCAACATACTTACGATACTAGTAGAGATGGGAATGTCAATACGAGTCTTTTTAAAAGTTATGATTTGTACAAAGAAAGATTTTTGAAAAATGGATTTATTTGTGATGAGTATAGTCTAGTTAAGAGTTGGAGATGTGGTGCAGAAAGCTGTGAGTTCATTCGGGAAAATTTAGGTATCTATATTGAGTCTAATTATGGAAAAGATCTTGATGCAGCAGTAATGAGGGTAGATAATACTGCAGAAATAGAGGAAATCTTAAAAAATGATGATATTATTAAACTACACTACCAAAAAGCTAGCCAATATGGATCAACGCATAAGAATTGGGGCGAGGTTAAAGGTGAAGATTCTTATTACGATATTTGTGTGTTGCTAAATCAAACAACAGAGAAAAAATATCAAAATAATAAATTGGATGAATTAGCACCTGCAACAAAATCGAAATTGTATGTTGCTATAACGAGAGCAAGAGGCAATGTGTATTTAGTGGATGAAAAAGTAGCTATAAAACTTTTAGAAAACCGCTGGTGATACGATTTTCATCCTAATTCGAGGAATAGAGAAAGAAATAAAAACAAGCAGAATAATCAATCACTAATAGTATTGAATATCAAAATGGGCACTGTGGTACGTACTTTTCTAGAAAAATGTATTTGTTAGGTTGGAAATCGCTTAGAAAGTGGGTTGTAAAGCTTCAGAAGATAAATGTCAACCCAATAATACCTATGAAATCTACTGAGTAGGAGCGAAAATTTCGATAGATTAATAAAAAGGATAATATGAAAATTTTATTAAAAGATCAAATCAAGAATTATAGATTTACTGTGGCTAAAGTTGTATTCCTCTTAATAGAAAATCGTTTTATGTTGATCCAAGATATAAAAGATAGTAATAATATGCTAGTTTGGGATAAAGATAAGAAGGAGCATTTCTACATATCCATTTTGGGACAACCAACCACTAAACTTTCTGAAAAATATACGAATCTTATTTTTTACGAGAGTCGAAGCTATGCTAGGAATAAGGATAATGTGGAAAACGAGATGAATAGAAGAAAGGTCATGAAGTTAAGCCGAGAATTTGAAATGAAATTTGATGAGGCAATAAGGGATTCTTTTCTAAGCACAGAGAGTTTTTTTGGGATGATACCTAAAGAATTTCAGGATATATTTGAACATTATTTCTCGGAAGCAGAAAAGAAAATTTTAGTAGATAATCTTTTCTTCTACAAATATTTATCCAAAGCAACTGTTGATGACAATAAACACAATGCTAATGATGGTAATTTAGCATTTTCGCATCCAAAAAATTTCAACGATCCATTTGATAGTAATTGTACACTTGTTAATAATATTGATATGAGTGAGAGATTTAGAGTTTTATGCTTAACTAAAGAACCAGTTAACATACTCATGTGGTCATATTATTCAGAAAATCATCAAGGGTTTTGCTTTGAGTATTTTTCAAAAGATATTGTGAATGAAATTAAAAAGCTTGAGTATAGAGGGCTTTACATCTATGGCGATATAACCTATTCACCCAAAAGACCTCGTCAAAAATCTAGCTTAAGTCATTTTTCTTTTACGGATTTAAACTTTTATATTGATGCAGTGTATACTAAATACTTGGAATGGCAACATGAAAGAGAGTCACGGTTTGTAGCTCTTTCTGATTATCATAACACAGATTTTTTGACTATTTCCCCGGATATAAATCAAGCGTATAAAGGATGTGAAGGAACTGGAAAAGATCCAATTAATAGCAAAGGGGAAACGATTAAGACTAAAAAAATAGTCAAAGATAATAGTGCTTATAGCCTTATTGTTTAAGTTGAGTACAAAAAAGCATAATTCTTAAGAATTGATGGGAATTGTAATTCAAAAGTGCCATAATTGTGTCTTTTAATGGTGCATGAATTAATGGCTTAAATTTGAGGTGACAAAATGTTACCTCAAGTGCGTGCTAGATCTGATAGCTTGAAATTATATCCTGTGATACTACTTTGATACCAAAGTGCAGTGTAGAGAAAGAAATAGAAGCAAACAAAACACGCAGTCACAAAAAGGACTGTTAAAGCAAAATAGACACCCTGAAAGCATCTTTTTCTGCAAGGAGTGGGAATAGCAGTTAAAAACCCTGAGACCATTGATATAACTTGGTTTCAGGGTTTGCTTTTTGGTGACCGTACTAAAAGCGTACTACAGGTCCTTTTGTAATTATTCAATTGGACTATCTGGTTTATTCATTTGATCCAAGCGATTGGCGACCTCGATCTGCTTATTGGGATAAAGGTGGGAATAGGTCTGAAGCGTTGTTTATATGCTTTCGTGTCCCAGTCTTTCTGAGATCAGGAGGGCTGAAAAACCTTCCTCAATCAGCATGGAGGCATGGGAATGTCTCAGATCATGTACGCGAATGCGTTTGATGCCAGATTTCTTCGTCCCTCGTGTCATCTCACTGTGCAAATAGGATTTGGTCACCGGGAAAAGCCTTTCGTTTGGTTCGTAATCATAAAGCTGCTCGGCGTATTTCTGGACCAGAGCACAGAGAAAGGTTGGCACTGCGATCAGGCGGCGATTCTTGGGTGTCTGGGGTTCCATGATCAGATCTTCGCCCTCATGGCGAGCGTAGTTTTTTGTGATATACAATGTTTTGGCATCAAAGTCAAAATCGTTCAAGGTCAATGCCAACAATTCACCCGATCGGATACCCGTCCAAAACAGGATTTCAAAGGCCAGCTTTGAAACTGGCTTATCCGAGACAAAGGGTAGAAATTTTCTGAATTCCTCTACAGTCCAGAACAACATGGACTCTGCATTTTTCTTACCCATGCTGCCGCACACTCTGGCAGGGTTGGTTTGAAGCTTATAATACTTGGAGGCAAAGTTAAAAATGGCGGAGATCTGGTTGTGGATGGTTTTCAAATAAGTTTGTGAATAGTCGCTCTCATCCTCCATCAAGGTATTTTGCCATTTGCAAATCGTTGCGGGTTCAATTTTGTTGATTGGCATCTCTTCGGAAAAAGGCAGCAGCTTTGTGTTGATGAGGCATTCCTTGCCACTGTAGGTGGTTGGCTTGAGCCGTGTCTTACAATCCTCCATGTAGATGGACACCAGGGTGCCAAAGGACATGTCGGGACTGGCTTCCGCCTTCTCAATGAATTGTCGCTCGAAAGTCTTGGCTTCTCTTTGGGTGGTCATTCGGGTGGTACTGACGGCCAGGGCGACGGTCCTGTTTTCCACTTCTTCCTGCATGAAAAATTCCTCCTTTCATGGTTTGGTGAATTCAATTTACAAAAATACGTATCTTGCACATGGAATAAGTAAACTCGTAAAGCTCTGTAAGATTTAGAACTTCGGCTCCGTGGACTTCTGCTTCGGTTTGGCCACATGCAGCTCGTCCTTGGGCTTGATGGGGATGGCGACGATACGGCTGCCCATCTTCATAAAGATCTCAGGATCAGCAAATTTCTCCCGATACTTTTCTACCAGCTTTGGTGTGAGAGAATCGAAATCCTCTTCGCCCAGCCCGCAGACGATAAAGGTTCCGGCGATGATGTCGTAGTCCTCAAGCTTTCGGTCAAGGGGGAGGCCGATGAGTTTGCCTTCTTCATGACAGACAATGGCAACCGGGTCATCATAGGGATAGACGGCTTCGATGTAGCCGCCGACAACCTGCTGCAGAGAGTTCAGATCACCGGTGATACTGGCCATACGCGGCGATTTTTCAGGTTCAACAATCAATACGTCTATAGATTTCTTCTCCTTTTCTGTTTTTGAAATTGCACGAAACATTCCTTTTTTCCAATGTTACGTGCAAAATCAGGAATGAATTTTTCTGTTATCTGGTCGGTTCTTTCTGACCGTGGCTTTTAACGGTCAGGATGCCGCTTAAGGTAGTTGCCGGAATGCGATAGCGCTCCGCAATGGCAATGTCGTTTTTCACGGCCTCGTCGATTCGAGAGCCGCAGACTACGAGGACGTTGGAGCGTCTGAGATAATCAAGCTCAATATCCTGTCTGTCCTTATACTCCTGGGGGATGCCGTCATCAATGAAAGTGGAAAGCATCAGGATCGGACAGATGGGGTTGTAGCCAGCATCGAATACTTTCCTGCTGTATTTAGCTGCAAGCTCAGTATTTTCAGTTGGATCAACGCCCCAGGAAGCGGTGATATAGGCTAGAGGTCTTTTCATTTGAAGGACTCCTTTCAAAAAACGATTTGAAGAAAATTTGATGATAATGCTGGTTTCGCTGATGAGATGTGCACAGAAAACAATTAACTTGATTTCTGTGCAAGTTTGGCATATGATATTAGCATGAAAATCAAACTGGAGGTGGTAGCATGGCTATGCCCAATGAACTTCAATCAGTCCTGAAACAAAATGGCGGAATCGTAACTACCGCCCAAGCAAACGAAGTCGGGGTCTCAAACGAAAGATTGCGCCTGCTTGTTCATTCAGGCGATTTGGAACGAGTGACTACCGGGATTTACGTTTTGCCTGATGAATTTGCTGACAAGATGTTTATTGTCCAGCTTCGACGTCCAAAAATCATCTATTCTCATGAAACAGCACTGTTTCTGCATGAACTGACAGACCGTGATCCAATCAACTATATGGTTACAGTTCCAACAGGCTACAATCCTACGCGGCTTCGAGAGGATGGCTTCACAGTTTTCACAATTAAGCGGGAATTACATGAAATCGGAGTCACAAAACTTACGACTATGTTTGGAAACTCTGTTACGGTTTATGATATGGAACGCACAATTTGTGATTGCTTGAGAAGTCGGAACAATTTAGACATTGCCGTCGTGACAGATGCAATCAAGCGTTACGCAAATCGTAAAGATAAAAATCTGAATAAACTCATGCAAATGGCAGAAACGTTCAAAGTGACCAAACTGCTCAGAGGCTACATGGAGGTGCTGTTATGAAAACATCCACACAGTTAAAAGCTTTAATCCGAAACCTTTCGAGAAAATCGAATGTTGAGGCCCAAATTCTGCTTCGTAATTTCATGATGGAGCCCTTTTTGGAACGTATAGCTGTTTCAGATTACAAACATAACTTTATTCTTAAAGGCGGCATGCTCATTGCTGCGATGGTTGGCATTGATGCGCGCACCACAATGGATATGGATGCAACGATCAAAGGTCAAACTCTATCTAAGGCCGAACTTACAGTGATCATTGAGAACATCTTAAAAACTCAGATTGAAGACGGTGCTGTATTTTCATTTCAAGGGATTGAGGAGATACGAGAGGAAGCGGACTATCCGGGGTATCGCGTATCTATCGGAGCCGCCTTTGATAAAACGCGCCAGATGCTGAAGATAGATATCACAACGGGAGATTCCGTTACTCCTAGGGAAATTGAGTATGCCTTTAAACTGATGTTTGAAGATAGAACAATCAGCATTATGGCATACAACTTGGAAACGGTGCTTGCTGAGAAGTATGAGACGATCATTACCCGTGGCGTGACCAATACCCGCATGAGAAATTTTTACGATTTATATGTCCTGACCAATACCCAAACCTTCGACGCAAACATTTTTAAGACAGCATTGAATAAGACAGCAGAAAAACGCGGTACTACCGAACAGATGTCGGCGGGGGTTATGAATACTATTGAATTCATAATGGGAAATGAGACAATGACTGATCTCTGGCAAAAATACCAAAAGAAATACTTCTATGCAGCTGACATTTCAATTGAATATTTTGAATTCTGGCCAACTTGTCCAGAAGTTAGATCATTACGCTGTCCCTGATGTTTTATTGCTTCCAACTTCAATTTATATGCGAAGGCGCGTTCACTGGGTAGTATATTTTCACGCTGAATGTTGCTGTCAACCATGATAATGGTGGCAGCGTCATCGTCGAGATTACGGACGATGCAAGGAAGAGTCTCCTTACCGGCCAGCTCACTGCCACGCTTGCGCCGATGGCCGGAGATCAATTCATACCCACCTTCTTCACGGGGACGGGCGATGACCGGCACCAGGACGCCGTGCTTGGTGATGCTCTCGGCGGTCTCCAGCATGGATTCATCATCTGTAACCTTGAAGGGGTGATTCTTGAAAGGATACAAATCTGTCAAAGGAATATCGATGACCTTTTCCTGAGAGGCTTCGATCCTGGTTTCTTCGGTCTGCAAGATCTCATCGTAGGAGGTCAGATTTAGATTTCTGCCGCTGGGTTTCAAGCTTCATTACCTCCTTCGTCAGATTTCTGTAGGCTTCTGCCACTTTTCCTTTTGGATCATGGGCAAAGATGCTTTTCCCATAGGAAGCAGTTTCTGCTGCCCGGACGGAGTGGGGGATGGACGAATCAAACACCTTTAGCTTGGTTCCATAGGTTTCCCTTAGAAGAGCACTGATTTCCTTGGCGTCATTGGTCCGGTTATCTACCATAGTCAGCAGGATGCCCGGTACTTCTTTCTATAAACTAAGGAAATCGGAGAAATACTGAAATTGAGAGATAATAATGAAGTAATGGATCAGATTATAGGCTTTGCAGAGAAAGACAACAGGGTTCTCGCAGTGTATATGAATGGATCCAGAGTAAATATTAATGCAGTAAAGGATGACTACCAGGATTATGATGTTGTATATGTAGTGAGAGAAACAGAAAGTTTCATTGAAGATGAGAACTGGATTTCTTTTCTTGGTGAGATTTCCTATATGCAGCTGCCTGACAACTTTGATATTAATGCTAAAGAAACTTATGACTCCTATGCTTATCTCATGCAGTTTATGGATGGTGTACGTATAGACCTGACACTTAAGACCAAAGAAAGAGCATTGAGGGAAATCAGAGAAGATTCACTTACCAAAGTAATACTGGATAAAGAAAAAATACTCCCCGAAGTTAAAATGGATGATACAGATTACTGGGTAAAATTACCAACAGAGAAAGAATTTTCAAACACATGCAATGAGTTCTGGTGGTGTACCAACAACATAGCAAAGGGCCTCTGGAGAAGGGAGATACCATATTTCCAGGATATTATTAATTTTATAAACAGAAAAGAACTGGAGAAAAATGCTTTCATGGAAAGTCGGAATACTGACAGACTTCAGTGTAAGCATAGGAAAATCAGGAAAATATATGGGCAGGTGGATAAAGGAAGATTACGAAAGGTATCTTATGACATATACAGGTCCGGATATTGAAGAAGCCTGGAAAGCAACAATAACTATGTGCAGATTATTTCATGAAACAGCTGTCTTCGTTTCTGACAGGCTGGGTTACATTTATAACCGGAAGGAAGCAGAAAATGCATATTTTTTTCTGACGGGGAACAAACTGCAAAAAACATAAAAAATGAATAAAACAAATCCCGACAATTCTGCTCGTGATTTGCTATAATATAGTGGAGATCTTAATTAATATTTCAGACAAAGGGTTAATATTAAAAAACTATATAAAGAAGAGGAGTAAAAAATGAATCCATTTATTCAGAAATTTGTAGATGACGGTTTTTTCAATGAAACAGTAGGTAATTATATCGAAGAAGCCATCAATAAAGACGAATCCATCATTATCGCAGGACACAGGTCTGCAGGTACACGTAACTTCATGGCTAACCTTATGGCTGTAACTAAAAAGCAGTACGACACAGTTCAGGTTAAAAAGCCTGAAGATCTGGAAAAGGATGCGAAATATTACCTTATTCCCGGAAATCCAAATGTTGACTTTGAAGACCTTATTGCAAAAGCACTGAAGAAGCCCGATTCAGCTATTATTTCCATTAAAGAACCTGAACAGCCCGTTTCTTTGATGAAGATATTAAGAGGATTTGCAAAAGAAGGAGAACCTTCTTCAAAGATAATCCACCAGATTGAATGCGATAAGAAGGACGGAGTTCCTTTTGTAGCTAAAGTTACAGCCTTCAGTCAGAACGAAGATGGAAAAGTTGCAAGGGAAGATTTACAGTTTTAGTAAGTTGTAAATTATTAAGAAGTCAAACGGTGGGGACGGCAGCCTGTAATTATTCTGATCCTCACAATAGTACAAAAGAATATTTAAAACACAAAAACACCTGTAAAGTTTATCACTGTGAGGTGTTTTTGTGTTTTACCGGTTAATCTCTCATGAGTCCTGCTTTTTTAAGTCTTGGTCCTATAAGCATAGCAAGGGGAATGCCGACCATGCCGACAGCAGTTGAAATAAGTGATGAAGGTATTTTCGTAATGGCTGCAGCCCAGCCGTACATGAATATATAGGCAATTTCATACCCTACAAGACTCACAATACCACCCAGAATACATGCAAGAATATTAACTGGCAGACTTTGTCCCTTTTTATTTCCTGCATGGGCAGTGTAACCGACAACCCATCCGGTCAGTCCCTTGATTACAAGAGACCATAATACATAATCTCCGTACCCTCCAAGGAAGTCAAACATTGCGGCTGAAAGACCGCCGGCTACCATACCCTCTTCTTTTCCGAAGATAATCGCAATCATGAATATCATGATATTACCAAGGTGTACTGTACCCCATGGTGCCCTGAAATGAATAAAGAAAGCAACAATATTGAGTGCGGTGAGGAGTGCAAACCTTGCAAGCTTCCTCGTTGTTAAGTCAGTGTGTGTTTTAGTGTTATCCATGAAACAACCTCCGTATAAATTATATAAATAACAGTCTAATACCAGACTTCATTATCTGTACATATACAGATGCGAAAAACCAGTACAGAATTACTGATCAATTCTATTGATACAAGAAGGCATGTTCACCATCGTATGCTTCTCTGAAGATGAATATTCAGGAAATTACCCCAGAAGTATGTATGAAATAATTGCCGGTATCTTTTGGAGAAAATTGAATGTGTCGTTATTATCAAGTGACGGTTTCATTCTCCGGCTGAAACAAATAAATCTTTTACGGTATAGAATCCGGAATAAAGGATAAATGATAATCATAATGGTATACTGACCTTAATAAATAAAAGGGGGACAGCTCTATGAAGGTAATAGCAATTAACGGAAGTCCGCGGAAAGATGGAAACACATCCCAGGTACTTAAGATTATGGCAGACGAACTGGAAGGACAGGGGATAGAAGTTGAAATTATCCAGATTGGGCATTTGGATATTCACGGATGTATAGGGTGCGGTTACTGTTATGATTCTGAAGAAAACCAGTGTGTTTTTAAAAAGGATCCGGTTAATAAGATAGCAAAAAAGATGCGCGAAGCAGATGGATTTATTCTTGGTTCTCCCACTTATTATGCAGGTATCGCAGGAACGATGAAGTCATTCCTCGACAGAGTATTTTATACAAGTTCAGGATATTTCAGATACAAGGTTGCAACTTCCGTTTCTGTTGTAAGAAGGGCTGGCGGTGTAGATACAGCCCACCAGCTGAACAACTATCTTAATCTTGCAGAAACTGTCATTCCGCCAAGTCAATACTGGACAGCTGCATATGGGGCAGCAAAAGGAGAAGTACTCGAGGATAAGGAAGGCATCCAGACCATTCGTAAAAATGCAAGGTCAATGGCATGGCTTCTTAAAGTAATCGATGCAGGTAAAAAGGAAATTCCATTCCCCGCAGAAGATAAAAGGGTATGGACAAATTTTGTAAGATAAAAAAGTAATTGGTAAGGAAAAAACACTCTATTCCAGGTAAAAAGCCAAACCGGAATTGAATTAACTGAGGTAAAAAATGCAGACAGATAAAATGCCGCTTATATTTGCCGGAGATCGGAAGAGC
>DNNV01000032.1 GCA_003497505.1 Clostridiales bacterium
TAAAATCGAAGCCTGTCGAATGACAGGCTCAAATGTTTTATTATAATATTATATCATCTTGTTTATAATGGCTTCTTTTATATATTGTGCTGCTTTTCCATCCCCATAAGGATTCACTGCATAGGCCATCTTTTTATATTCTTCTTCATTATTAATCAGTATATTTATTTCGCTGAAAATAACATCTCTGTCTGTTCCCACAAGCCTTGCTGTTCCGGCTTCTATTCCTTCCGGTCTTTCAGTTTCTCTCCTTACAACAAGAACAGGCTTACCTAAGGATGGAGCCTCCTCCTGAACCCCTCCTGAATCTGTAACAATTAAAAAGCATTTCGCCATTAAATTTGTAAATGGCAGATAATCAAGAGGCTCTATTAAATGAACATTTTTCATATCTCCGAATACTTTGTATGCAATTTCCCTCACCTTAGGATTTAAGTGCATCGGATATATGACCTCAACATCGTTGTTTTTTTCTGCCGCTTCCTTTACGGCAGAAAAAATATTTTCCATGGGTTCCCCTATATTTTCTCTTCGGTGGGCTGTTATAAGCACTACTTTTTTATTTTTAAAATCTATGCTGTTAAGCTTTTCATCATCAAATTGATATTCTTCGTCTATAACCCATTTCAATGCGTCTATGGATGTATTGCCAGTTATAAATATTTTACCGTCATCAAAACCTTCCTTTAAAAGGTTCTCCCTTGATGTTTCAGTTGGCGCAAAATGAAAGTCCGCCAATACCCCTGCAAGCCTTCTGTTGGCTTCCTCAGGGTAAGGTGAATATAAATTTCCGCTTCTGAGTCCCGCTTCAACATGTCCTATTTTAACCTGGTGATAAAATGCTGCCAATGCTCCTGCAAATACCGTTGAGGTATCTCCCTGCACCAGCACAAGATCAGGTTTGAATTCTTCAATTACCTCCTCAAGACCAGTGAGAGCCCTGCATGTTATTTGAGTGAGCGTCTGGCCGCTTTGAAATATATTCAGATCATAATCAGGCACAATATCAAAAATCCTGAGAACCTGATCTAGCATGTCCCTATGCTGAGCAGTAACGCAAATCTTTGTTGTAAAATGCTCCTCATCGCCTTTAAAGGCCTTTACGATGGGAGCCATTTTCACAGCCTCAGGTCTTGTTCCGAATATAATAAGTGTCTTGATTTTATTCATAAAGCCTCCTATTGTTCTTTCCTGCTGAATAAGCCGCCTATTTTTGCAAAATAAAATACTGCGATAACAACTATGGTTGCAACTATTATTCCTGTAAATGGTTCTGTATCTGCTATGGCTATTGAAACAATTCCGAGCATCATGCTTATAAAATACATTATCAACACAGTTTGTCTCTGATTTAGCCCCGTCTTCATAAGCTTGTGATGTAGGTGATCCTTGTCCGCCTCCATAATGGGCTTTTTATTTATATATCTTCTTATGATGGCAAATGTAGTATCAAAAATCGGAAGCCCAAGGGCAAATATAGGCACCGCTAGGGCAACCGCCGCAACACTCTTTATCATACCAAGCACTGAAGCAACCGCAAGCATGTAGCCTAAGAGCAGCGCTCCGGTATCACCCATAAATATTTTTGCCGGATTGAAATTAAACGGCAAAAAACCTAAGGAAGCACCTGCGATTATGGCACATTGCATAACTATAAAATCATATCCCAGATTGGCAGCCGTAAAAAGAAGTGTTGTGGCAGCTATGCTGGCAACACCCGATGCTAATCCATCAAGTCCGTCAATTAAATTGATAGTATTTGTTATGCCCACAAGCCAGAACAATGTTATAGGATATGACAGCCAATTCAGCAAATAGCTCATTCCTGTAGCAGAAAGGGGATTTGTAATAAAATGAATCTGAACACCGCCTTTTATGGCAACCAATGCAGCTATAACCTGCATGAACATCTTTATTTTGGCAGGCATGTCATACATATCGTCAACAATACCTGTAAGAACAATTATTGTTGCACCAGCCATTATATGTATATTTGTGGATGTATGCGGCATGTATACGAACATGCACGCCATTATGGAAATATATATAGCCAATCCGCCAAAATACGGTATGGGCTTCTTGTGAATTTTCCTCGGATCCTTTGGCACATCCAGTGCCCCCACCCTTATAGCAAGCTTGCGTGCCGGAGGTGTCATTATGAATGATATAACTACAGCTGAAATAAACGCTATGAAATAACCTGCCATTTTAATCCTCTGCCTTATCTGTTTTTTCAATTTCCATTAATTTATTTACTCTTAGTTCATGTCTTCCACCTTCAAATTCGGCAGACAGCCATGCATCCGCTATGTCCATGGCTATGCCCTTTCCTAAAACACGCTCTCCCAGGGCAAGCATATTGGAATTGTTGTGAAGCCTTGACATCTTGGCCATGTATTCGTTTGTACATAGGGCGCATCTTATGCCCTTAACCTTGTTTGCCGCTATTGAGATTCCGATGCCTGTTCCACAGATAATAATACCTCTGTCGCATTGCCCCGAAGCCACAATTTCAGCCGCCCTTTTTCCATAGTCGGGATAATCAACCGAATCTGTATTGTAAACACCTATATCTGAAATATCGTAGCCACTCTTAGTCAAATGCTCCTTTAAAGCTTCCTTTAATTGAAATCCGCCATGGTCACATGCCAGTACTATTTTCATTTTCTCCTCCATAGACAATTGATTTACATTGTCTTTATATTATCAATTATTTTTTTCAAATAAGATTCTATTTCTTCTGCCGTTCTTGCATAATCATTATATCCTAACCCGTAGGGGTCGGCAATATCGGGATTGCCTTCCGCTTGTGCATATTCTTTCAGCGTATAAACCCTGTCAGAATACTGCGGAAAAGCATTCAAGATCACACTCTTGTGGCCGCCGGTCATCGTCAATATTAAATTTGAATGTCCTATAATCTCCTCAGTAAGCTGCTTCGCCTTGTGGTTTGCAATATCTATACCTCTTTCAGCCAGGACGTCTACTGCCTTTCCGTTGGCACAGTCACCTTCAAATGCACTTATTCCCGCAGATGATACATTGATATTTTCCACACTGTTTATTTCAATCAACTTCCTGAATATGCCCTCAGCCATGCTGCTTCTGCATGTATTTCCCGTGCATACAAACAATATATTCATAAGAACCTCACACGTTTATTGTTTCGCTGGACGCTTTACCCAGTCTGTTCATTATTGCTTTCCCCAATCCCTCTTCGTCCACGGACTCAGCAAGTATTACCTCTGTCCCCATGTGATCGAAATCACGAAGGCACTTAAATAAATTAGACGAAATTGTAAGAGGTTTTGTTCTGTCTCCGCATGAAATTGTTGACTTTCCCAGATAATAATTTTCAGTCTGCACCGTCGACATTATTCCCGCTCTTTTACCTTCATCCTGAAGCTTTTCATAATCCTCGTTTATTTTGCGGACAATATCCTCAGTTTTTCCTTTATATAAAACTACCTTTGCTCTTGGTGAATAGTGCCTGTATTTCTGCCCGGGGGACTTAGGAATTATCTTTTCATCGCTTCTTATAATAGCAGGGTCATATTCGCAGTCTCCCAGCACGCTTACTATATCCTCCATGGTTATTCCTCCCGGCCTCAATATTACGGCTACATCGCCGGTCATATCAGCGACAGTGGATTCCAAACCTATTTCCGTGCTTCCTCCGTCAATAATCATATCAACCTTGCCCATTAAATCTTCTATTACATGAGAAGCCTCCGTTGGGCTCGGCTTTCCGGAAATATTGGCGCTTGGCGCAGCAATGGGCTTACCGCTTTCTCTTATGAGCGCCCGGGCAATCTCGCTGACGGGCAGGCGTATTGCCGCCGTGTCCAGTCCTGCTGTTATTTTATCGGATAAAATATTTTTTTTATGTAAAATCATCGTAAGAGGTCCTGGCCAATACCTTTCAGCCAGCTTCACAGCATTTTCAGGAATATCCTCAACCAAATCGTGCAGCTCGTCAAATTCTGCTATATGAACAATCAGGGGATTATCCTGAGGCCTTCCCTTTGCGCTGAATATTTTGTCCACTGCTTCATCATTCAATGCATCTGCTCCTATCCCGTAAACGGTTTCCGTAGGGAACACAACAATACCGCCTCTGTTTATAATTTCTGCCGCTTCCTTTATAATATCCCAATCAATATTTTCAGGATCCATCTCGACTATCTTAGTTTTAATCATTTCTTCCATTTTATACCTCATTGGTAATTAAGCGGCATCAACCGCTCGCCTATCATTTATTATATAATACATTATTACCATAAACAAGGACTTACTTTATTAATATTTTATTTCTGAAATTAAAAAGGACACATATATATTTAATAAAGACTGTGGGAGGAAAGTTTGAATATTTTATATTACTTTGCAGCAGGATTTGTAATAGGCGGAATAGGAACGTTCATAGGAGGATTATTGTCTCTGCTTATAAGCAAGCCAAACGACAGGACTGTATCATGTATGCTCAATTTCGCTGCAGGGATTATGTTATCTGTAATATCCTTTGACCTGATGCCTGAAGCATATGAAATAGGTGGTTTTTTTATAGTAACATTAGGACTTGCATTTGGTCTCTTAGCGGTTTTTGCAGCAGAAAAAATGATCCCTGAACATAGGCTGAGCCGTTTTAAGGGAAAAAAATTAAGCTACATGAGAATGAGCTTAATTATAATGATAAGCATGAGCCTTCATAATTTCCCTGAGGGAATTGCTGTAGGCTCCAGTGCCGTGTATTCGGAAAATTTAGGATTAAAAATAAGTATTCTCATAGCGGCCCACGATATCCCCGAGGGAATGAGCGTAGGTATTCCACTTGTAATGACTGGAGCATCACCTTTATCTGTTATTTTTCTGACTCTTTTGACAGGTCTCCCCACAGCATTCGGTGCCGTCATAGGTGCTGCACTTGGAGGCATCTCTGAATACTTCATAGCCTTCTGCCTGTCTGCCGCTGCAAGCAGCATGCTCTATGTCTCCTCCAGCCAGCTGATTCCTGAGGCATATATTCTTAACAAAGGAAGGAGCGGCTCGGTATTTCTTCTGATTGGCTTCATATGCGGATGTTATCTGAGCTATGCCGTATGATTACGCTTCCATATAGATATTCTCATAAATAAGGCTGCTGCTTTCAATGATGGTTTTAAGCTTCTGCAGATCATTTTCATAAAATCTTATGCAAAGACCGCAGCTGGAGCTTATGCTTCTCGGTACAGGTATTATCTTGTATTTTATATCATGCTTTTTCAAAGCAGCTTCCACCTTCATTGCATAGGAAACCGATTTAAACGTCATGTAGTTGTACTGTTCCATAGACATCCTTTCATTACTTGCTCAACAATTTATAATATAAGTATATCACACAAGCTCAAACAATCTAATGAAAAAAAGTTATACTCCACTGTCGGGGTATAACTTTTCGTAATATATAAAAATGGTTCAAAATCACATTTCATCTAAAGTAAGGCCATATCCTTCAAAAAACTCATCCATGAAGATTCTCACATCCTGCCTGTCCATGCTATCCATTTCTTTCTGCAATGCCTGCTTAGCTTTAACAAACTCGCGATTTCCGGATTTCTCCTCTTCAATACACTTAATGTACGCGCTTATTTTATCGGCAGCCTTAATCGTCTTCCATATGTCTGAATCCTCTTCCTTGGGTATGAGAGCAGGCTCATATACCTCTTGAAAATCCTCTGGAAGCATATTTAAAAGGCTTTTGCTCGCAGAAAGCTCTACTTCCTTATATGCAGTCCTGATTGCAGGATTGAAATATTTCACCGGCGTAGGCAAGTCTCCAGTGAGAATTTCTGCCGCGTCGTGATACATGGAATACAGAGCCACCTTGTTTGCATCAATATCATTTCCGAGACGCTTATTCTGAATAGTTGCAAGGGCATGTGCTATCATAGCCACATTCAGGCTGTGCTCTGACACATTTTCCTCTTTTGTGCTGCGCATCAATCCCCATCGGTTTATATATTTCATTCTTGAAACAAAAGCAAAAAAATTTGACTTCTTCATCTTACACCTATTTCTTAATGGCTGCGGTTGCTCCGTTGCTTTTCATGATTGACTTCATACCCTCTGTAACTTGTATTGTACCATCCTTCATAATCCACATGGCTTCCACTCCATCCAGCGATTCCACAAGCGCCTTACCTTCTTCATATGGCATAAGAAATACTGTAGTTGACAAAAAATCTGCCATTCCTGAGTTTTCAGTAATAACGGACACCGCTCTGAAATAGTCTCCGGGCATTAATGTTTCAGGATCAATCAAATGGTGCACCACCTTATCCCCGACAACGTAAAACCTCTGGTAGTCTCCGCTTGTTACCACGGAAGCATCTGTCAAAAAAACTGTTTCCAAAACACTTTCTTCAGAATTGCCCAAAACGCTGTCAGGATTTTGTATTCCCACACCCCATCTATCTCTTATACCGTCAAGAGGCTTACCAAAGGCTCTTATATTACCGCCTGCACTTATAATTCCGGAAGTAAAGCCTTCCTTTATTATTTCCTGCACAACAATCTCTGTGGCGTATCCTTTAGCCACAGCACCCACATCAAGACTCATAAGAGGATCATTTAAGTATATAGTGCTGTTTTCAACGTCAACTATAACCTTATCTATATCTGTATGCTCACTTGCTTTAATTAAATCCTCCATGGGAGGAAGCTTTGCATTTGAAGGATCTGATTCAGCAGCAGCTCTGTAATCATGCCAAATCTTAAGTACAGATCCCATGGCAATGTTTGTCTTTGTTCCGACCTCTTCATACTCCTTCTTGCTGAAAAGGACTAAATCAATAATGTCCTTGCTCACTTCTACAGGTTTGACTCCCGCATTGTCATTAATTGTTTTAATGTTGTTTATTCCTTCATAATCATTATATTTATCATATAATTTATGAAGCTCCAGCATTCTTTCATGTATCTTTTGAGAATATGTGTTAAATTCATCCTCTGTTTCAGTGTAGCCCACAATTTGAGTCACTGTATCGAATGTATCAAGAAAGCTAGAGGAATATTTTTCATACACGGGCCCATTGTTCGGATTATTATTTCCCGGTCTATCACAGCCCGTCAAAGCAAAAATTAAAATTCCCGCAAGTATTAAAGGAATTATTTTCTTCATATTTATCACCCTATGATATAATATCAAATAAGCTCAATAATATCAATAAAAAACTCCTTTCTCATGAAAGGAGCTTTTATTCTTTTTTATTATCTTGCGTTTTCAATTGCTTCCGCAACTACTGACTGATATCCGTCAACAGTTATTGTTACTGAAGATGTTAACTCAGGAACGTCAGGAACCGCCTTGTGGCTTGCATCTCTTTCCTTAACCTTTAATCCTGCAATTTCAGCAGCTGTCTTGCCTATCATCCACTCTTCAAATGCAGCCATCTGTTCAAACCATTCCTTGCCTATAGAAGAAGCCTTAACCATTCCGTATCCTTCTTTAAGCTCTTGTTTTGTTTTGATTTCAGCTGTTTTATCTGATGTAACAACGCCGTTTTCATCGTAGTTTACTTTTACCTGAGCAACGTCAACGATTGACTTAACAACTTTTCCGTCCTTGTCAAGAGCTACGGCTGTCATATAAGTATCCATCTGAGCCACAGGCTTAACGTCTGCTGCCTTGTCTTTTGAACTTCCTATGTGAGTTTCAACGCCTAAGCCAACCTTTTCAGCTCCGTGTGCATCTTCAGCGTTTTTCCATGCTTCTTCAACAGCTGCTATGTAGCTTTCAACTGTTATTGTAACGGAAGATGTCAGTTCCGGAACATCAGGAACGTTTTTATGGCTTTCGTCTCTTTCTTTAACCTTCAGACCTGCTATTTCAGCAGCTGTCTTACCAATCATCCAGTTTTCAAAAGCTTCCATCTGCTCAAACCACTCTTTGCCTATGCTTGATGCTTTAACCATTCCATAGTCAGGGCCCAAATCTTTTTTGGACTTAACTTCGGCTGCTCTGTCGGAAGTAACCTTCATATCTTTGTCAAATGCAACCTTTGTCTGAGCAACATCCACTGTTACGGAGGCAACCTTACCGTCTGCATCAAATCCAACTGCTGCTATAGTTACATCTGCCTGTGCAGTTGCCGTAGCATCGGCTGTAGCATCTTTAGATTTTCCTATAGAAATGTTTTGTCCCAGACCAATTTTAGCGATTGAACCCGCTTCTCCTTTTGGAGCTTCTGTCTTAGGCTCTTCTTTCTTTGGCTCTTCCTTAGCAACAGGATAAGGGAACTTAGCAGGATCCAATGCGTTGTTTACAGCATAGATTATAGCCTTGCTTGTTATTGTAGCGCCTGAAATAACCTCAACATCTGCTGAGTTCTTCTCAACCATTTTAGCAGGAAGCTGATCAATAGCGTTTGATCCTATTCCAGGTGTTTCTTTTTCTCCAACAGGCTCAACCTTAGTTATTTTGTCGCCTTCTTTTGTTACAGTTACTTTAACTTCCCCTCCAAAACCTTCAGCAGTTCCTGTCAATTTAACCGCTTCTGTCTTAGGCTGTGAATCTGCAGGTTTTGCACATCCAAATAATGATGTCACAAGCAATAAAACTAACAATAATGATACTAACTTTTTCATCATATCCTCCAAATTATGTGTTATATATCGAAACAAGGCTATTATAGCACATCGTTCATTCCTTGACAATATTTTTATTTATTATTGGTAATGATAATTTTCCTCATAATACAAATTATGACATTTCAATTAAGTGTTTTAATGTATTCATCATTGATATTTTAGGCAAATTTCACTTTTAATTAAAAAGCCATACAAATAAAAACAACCGCGAATCGTAACTTCGCGGCTGTTAAAATTACCCTTTTATTGACTAATATTTATCTTATTTACTTTTTTATTATTTTCTATGCTGTGTATATGCATTTCGTTATCAGAGAAGGTGTATATATAGTTTCCTATATAAATAATCCTCCTTACCTCATTTCCATATGTTTTTTCAGCATCTGTGTGACTAATTTTATTTTTCAGCATGAAACTATCTTTACTCACATTATATATATATGCTCCGTTGAATTCGTTCTTGTAATTTTCGCCAGAAACACTCACCGGGAATGCCATTAGCCCCTTGCTCAATGAAAACATCAATGACTTGTGATTATAAAGAACTTCCGAATACGTTCCTGCTTTTCCAATAATCTCGGAGCGCACTTCTTTAGGCTTATCTGTATCCGTAACATCAAACATGGAAATTTTCATACCCCCGTTTACAGTTCCACCCCACTGATTTTCCTGAGTATCATACCCAAATCCCAGTATGTGGTTCTCATCAACTATATGAAGATATGTGCTGTAGCCTGGTATCTTCAGCATTCCTTTCACAACAGGTTTTTGAGGATTTGAGGCATCTATTACAAACAATGGATCCACCTGTCTGAATGTAACCATGTAAATTCGGTTGCCTGCAAAACGTGTGCTGTAAATTCTTTCTCCAGGTGCCAAGCCCTCAAGCATACCCGTTATTTTCAATTTATCATTTAAAATATACAGGTTGTTCTTTGATGTATTTTGCCACATTTCTCCGGTAGTTGTAGCGATTCTGAACATGCCTTCATACTCATCCATAGAAAATTGATTTATAATCGTACCGGGCACACTTCCCTGAGACTCCACGTCTATACTTCCATCATTCAAACTGAATTTATAAATTACCGTGCTTGCGGTGTATGCCGGATTATACAATTCTGTCTGTGTGCCTGAGTAATCATATGAATAATCTGCAATTGCGGCATACATACTGTCCTTTGAAACATATACCGTATCAGAACCTCCCAGATATACATCCACGTCGGGCTTCGATGATTTGTCACCCAAATCAATACCAACAGTGTACATATATCTCGAATCTATGTATCCGGGGAAGTATTTTATATCTCCATAGCCTATTTCATACTTTTTATCAGATAAAACATCCGTATAATAAGGAAGAGGAATATCCGGCTCGCTCTTGCTGTACAGGTCATAGTAATAATTTATATTTTTTGTGCTTATGAGGTACAGCTTATCTTCTATTACTCTGCCCGTAAGATAATTTCCGTCAAATATATATTCTTTTTCCAAAACAGGCTTTTCAATATTGCTGACGTCATAAACAAGCACATTGGTTCTGTCGTCATAATACCTCGGAGGCATTATGCGCGCTTCAGCAGTTTTTTCCGAATTCATAATGTGAAAAATGTTATTTTGACCTATTACAATCAGCTTGTTCCCCGCTGTAAATATTTCACTTACAGACGTGTTTTCGGGAACATTGACCGTGGCTGCTACCTTAGGAGCAGAAGGGTTGGAATCTATAATCTTCAATCCTCCCGATGTGTTAATATAAATATATTTACCGTCATTTTTAATTATGTCACCTTCCTGAACTCCCTCAACCTGATTATTGGTATCGGAGCTGTCAGTAGCTGCGGGTGCCTCTGCCATTTCCGGGGATGCATTTACTTCCTTGTTTACAACAGCATCATCTACAGCGATTCCTCTTACAGCCCAGATATAGTTGTACAGCTTTCCGTTATACTCCAACAATGCAAGCAGATTTTCTTTCGACCCCACCTTAAGAAATTGGCTGCGCTCAGCATTGGATGTATTTTCTCTTGTAATATAGACAGAACTTGTATCCTTATCCCACCTTACGGTATGACCCATATTCTCCGAAATAAATCTGAGAGGAGCAAAGGTTCTGCTGTTTATCATCTTCGTGGATACGTCGATATCCCTTACCTCACCGTTTACAATTACCTTGTCCTTCCCAAGAATCATTTCTATTTCATTATTTTCATCCTTAATAACCACTTCCGAAATATTTTTGTTCCAGTCAACCCTAGCACCGAGTTTTTCAAATACACCCCTTAATGGTACTAGCGTCCTGCCATCTTCCACAATGGGAGCAACATCAAACTCTATCTTTTCATTATCAACGTATACACTTACCGCCTGTGCCCCAAATGCCGTCATTCCAAAGCTGAATACAAGGATGACAACAAGCACCGCTATTTTTGTAATCACATTCGCTTTCATAGTTGATCTCCTTTCCATAAACTAATTTGCTTGTTTAGACGTATTGCAAAACTGTTTTGTTCCCGCTGATTCATAGTGCGTTTACATTTATTTTTTCCCTTTTGGTCGAAAAAAGAGGTATAAAAGATCTCAAGTCCTTTATACCCATCAAAATAATATTTAATCTTTAAATGTACTGCAGCAGGTTTCTTCCGGATGCTGCGCATTTTTCCCATTTACAACTATTCTTGAAGCCCCGCATATTTCAGAGTCATTGTATGTGCACTTTACAGCCTTGCATTGTATGTGGGTGTCAGCCTTCGGCTCATGAACAGAGCTCCTCACACCAGGCTTTTGTTCTATAAACGTGTCGCAGCATGTGAATCGGCTTTCTTCCGCCTTTTCACCTTCAACATTCAGAGCAGGTGCCGTACATCCCTCTCTCTTGTTAAAATAACAGTTGGTTACCGAACAAACTATATTTGCCATATAATGTACCACGATGCATTGCATCATTCCCTTTCCATTGATATCAAGATATCAATAGTCTGACTCAATCTGCCGAAATTATGCACTGAAAGGCAACTGTCTATCTTTCGGAATAATAGGCTAAAAGAAGATCCACCATTCTTCCATAGCTTTTTACTCCGTCATCCTGATTATTAAATTTCAAATATGTGTCATTCACCTTATTTGATATTTCCGCGGTCATGCCCTCAAACCTCTTCCAATAATCAGATGAATATTTAAGGTCACTTCGTACATCATCGGAATATGTTCCGTACAATCTTGCAAATTCTTCATAATCCTCACCGTAAAGTGCGTTCATGCTGTAGGTGAGGGCAAGCATCGTTCCGCTGTATTCAAAATCGCGGAATCCTGAATTAATGCATGCAAGATATGAAATGAAATTTGCTTCATCCTCACGCATAAACCCTCTAAGGTGAACCAATTCATGCAGCATTACAGAAGGAAGCTGGTATGGCGGTACGTGGGCATTGACATTTGCTTCAAAGGAATATGGGAAAAATACTCCTGATATTCCCATATACGACATAATATCGGAAAATAACACCGGCTTGGGAGCAGGATATCTACCCTGTAAAACCTGATATTTTTCCGACGCTACATCAAATGAATTCTTTGCCCTCACAGCTGTACCGTAATAGTCTTCATCAAAAAGCTCCGCTGTTCCTCCCCTGCCCGTATTCAGGTAAGCCCTTGCTTCATTTGCATCAGCTATGAGTATTTCACACAGACTTATTAATTCCTCCGTGGAGGATTCTCTTATTTTTAACCCGCTGTAGTAGGTGAACTCGTTTCTGTAATAATTAATACCGCAGAATAAAACAAACAGAAAGTACATTATGCTTGCTGCAACAGCTATA
>DNNV01000152.1 GCA_003497505.1 Clostridiales bacterium
TGACGGCAGCATCATAGATATCGGCCGCATAGGTTTCAATACCTTTGATTATAAGTTATTATTCAACACTTGTCAAAATAAAAGCCTCTTAATACTATCAGAATAAACGAGCTCCGCATTGTTGCCAGAAATCAATATATTTATATTTTCTCCTTTGAGCCATCTTTCTGCTTCCGATTTTGTAAAAATCAAAGGCATCCTGTCGTGTATTCCGTCCATGTATTCATTAGCCTTTACCGTAATAATAACATATGAAAGCTGCTCCTCTGCCTTATTAAACAAACTGAGCTGTCGTGACTCATCATAAAATGTATCATAAAGCCCTGCCATATACAGAATTGAATCTGTCTTCCTGAAAAAGTATTTATTCTTATACCCAGCCCCGGAAGCTTTTTTATCCCATTCAAAAAAACCTGATGCCGGTATAATGCATCTGTTTGAATTGACAAGCCTCTTAAACGTCATCCTCTCATGCAAGCTTTCTGCCCTTGCATTTATAACCATACCCTTATAGTTTAGTTTTGGAAACCCCCACTTCGCCAACGCCACACCCTGCCCTGTTATTATTGGAGCAATCATAGAAGGACAAATCTCCGCAGTGTTTATATCTCCATACAAATCCTTATCTAATTCTATGACAATTTCATCGATTTCCTTATCATTTATATCAAAATAATATCTTCCGCACATTCTACCACCTCAACACAATTATACCATATTTCAGCAACTAAAAAAACTTCTCTCCATAATTTTAATTGCTTGCATGGTGTTGTGGGATTATAATATATAATATAAAATTTCTAATGACAGGGTATCACTTATGATTGAAACAGTTAGATGCATATTAAGAAGCTTTGAAGAAAAGGATCTAGATTCATTCATGACTTATAGAAACAACGATGAATGGATGAAATACCAAGGCTTTAAAAACTTAACAAAGGATGAATACAGAAAGGCGCTATTAGTTCCCCCGAATATTGAAAATGGGGCTCAGCTTGCTATTGCTGATAAAAATGCCGATGAGCTTTTAGGTGATCTATATCTAATAAAAAAAGAAAATACCATTGAAATAGGATACACCATAAATCCTATACATGCACGAAAAGGGTATATAACAGAAATCCTAGAAGCAGTATTGATAAAGCTTAAAGAGTGCTTTCCCGGATATAAAATAATCGCAGAAATAGAAAAAGACAACATTCCCTCTAGAAAACTATTGCTTAAGCTAGGATTTGTATATAATGATTGGATAGAAGAATGGCCGTCGGAGGTTTATATTTATCTTTAGAAGGTAAAACATTTTTGTTATGCAACAATGCAATCACCTTTGGATGTTATACAAAGTTCAGTCGAATTAGAGGACAGCCTTTCTTAAAAGTAATAAAAAGCAGGAACTATTGAAAAATCAATAATTCCTGCTTAATTTTACTTATTTACTTTAAACTATCAATTTAAGATTATGGTTGATCTACTATAATTATAAAGTTTACAGTATCTAAACTATAAGTAGGAGTAGAACCTGTGTAACCTGTTATAGCTTTGAAAGTCAGAATCTTTGTTTCGTTTGCTTTTATAGCACTTATTTTACCAACTGATTCAATAGTACCATCAGTCTTGATTCTTATTATAGTACCAGCATTTTGATCAAAGTAAACAGCTCCACTTGCTAATTCTATTTTACCTGTGCTTGTATTTACAGCTGAAGCGGTAGTAGCATTAGCTTTATTGAATGATACTGCACCCTTGCTGCCCTGTACCACATCTTCATCGTTCAAACCAAGTACATATAAACCTTTGTCAGTACTGTTACTGAAGCTTAATGTATCTTTCTTTGCTGTGAAGAGTTTTTCATTCTTTGAACCTTGGATATATGCATTAACTCTTTGTACTTTATCTCCGCTGTTATCTGTATCTTGGTATACAGAGTTAATGTATGCATAGTAGTAAGTTTCCTTATCTGCTGTGTTCTTAGCAAAAAGAGCAACTATTTTACCATTCTTGTATACTGCATAACCTTGAACTTCAGAACCTAATTTAGATTCACTGATTACATCTCCGTCAGCATCAAAGATTACTGCATTAGATGCAAGAACAAATGATTTGCTGTCAGTCTTCATATCTATTGCTCTTCCAGCTTCTTCAATAGCACTGATATCTTTTGATTTGCTGTCTATTGAGTAAGAAACCAATTTATCTGTAAGATCTTTTGCAGGTAAAATGCCTATTACTCTGTCTCCAGCACCACTTTGAGCAACATCGAATAATCCAGCAAGCTTAGCATCATCAACAACCCATGTAGTACCTACTTTTTTCAGCTCTAAATCAAATGAATATGTTATTGTTTCATTAGAAGAAGTGTTAAGTTTTACCTTAGGAGCTCTTGTAACTGTAGCTTTATCTCCAGCTGTATTAAGTTCATATCTTCCTGAAATCATTTCTTCAACAACAGCATATGTTTTATCGCCTTCTGATTCGCCTTTGAAAGCTATTATTTTGCCGTTATCATCCAAGTAGAATGTACCTGCATCGCCTACTTCAAGAACGTCAATATTCAAAGCATCGTTAATTTCATATTTAGTTCTATCTACATAGTAAGCATCTTTAGCTGTTCCTGTTATTTTACCATCCACAGTCTTTCTTGAAACTACCAGCATTAATTTGTCAGGAGCTTCAACTGTAGGTTCTTCATTGTCAAAAGGTGCATATGCTGCAACTATATCATCTTTTTCAATGTCAGCTAATTCTGTAACAGCACCCTTAACGATTAAGTTCTTAGCATCAACTTTTTTACTCTTAACAGGTAAATAGATTTCATCTATTGAAGTTGCATCGGCTTTGTACTCTTCTTCAATTTGAACAAAAGTAGAAGCTTTTTCAACTAAAATACCTGCAACTTTAGCATCATCTTTAATTCTTGTTTCATCATCTTTGAGAACAACAGTAATTTTAGAATCTTCTAAATCTTTTGCTTTAAAATCTCCTAATTTTGCTTCCGCATTATTGTATGATACTAAAGCGCCTGATACATCAAAGTTATAATCTCCAACTTCCAATTCAACTAATTTGTTACCAGTGAAAGTTTCATCTTCATATTCGTCACTGTAAGTTAAGCTGTTAACTTTTCCTACATAAACAACTTCTTTATCTTTGTTTTTGTTAAAGTATGCTTCTACAGACTGGAATAAATATTTTGTTAAATCAACCTTGTCTCCAGCATAGTTCTTGTCTTCAGAATCTATGTGTTGGAAACCAACTGTAAAATCATAATTAGGTGTAGCAATTCTTGATATAAGAAGTACTGGTATCTTGTCGTCTTTACCTACTGATGTATATTCTCTTACTATATCTCCATCGCTGTTAATTTTAACTAACTGTTGCTCTAAAGAATTGAACATTGCCTGAGCAACTCCACCTCTGTCAGCGCCAGTTGATTTCATATCAACATTTTTAGTGATATTTA
>DNNV01000153.1 GCA_003497505.1 Clostridiales bacterium
GGATAAACATGCTCTCAATTTTACTTCTTGCGCATGTATTCTTATTTTTACAATATTCATATTATAACACTAACCACAACCCTGTCAATCCGAATAATGACTGATGCAATCACGTGAAAAAATGAGAGGCGCCTTTCATTCCGGCACACCTCTCTCGAATTTTATTTTTTATTTTGTTTTGTAAGTGCTTCAATTATTAACTCTGCAATGTTGGATGAATGGTCACCGATTCTCTCAAGGTTTCCTATTAAGTCAAGAAATATAATTCCGGCACTTGGCTCGCAGATGTAATTGTTAAGCCTTTCAATGTGATTTTTCCTTAGTCTTTTATACATGCTATCAATTTTCTTATCGTCTTCGACGACTTTTTCGCAATCCTTCCATTCAATAGTCTTTATTGAATTTAATGATTGCTTGTACACGTCCATAGTGTCATAAAACATTTTTTCAATTTCTTCATTTGCCGTCTCTGAAAAACTGACTTTGTTTTCGATTTTATACAATGCCAGCTCTCCTACATTGTCAGCATGGTCTCCGACTCTTTCTATGTCATTCAGCACGTTCATGAGCACAACCAGCTTATCCTTTTCATAGTTAGTCAAAGATTCCTTATCTAATTTGACCAAGTATTCCAAAATAAGCTTGCTCAATTCATTTACCTTTTTTTCAATGTCAAACACTTTGTATGAAAGCTCTTCCTTATTTTCAAAAAACGCCTTTACAGCAGTATCAAATTGTTCATATACCATATTCCCAAGATGAAGAATTTCCTTTGTTGTCTGAGTAAGCGCAATTGATGGGGTAACCAGGATTCTCTCATCAATATATTTTGTAACATGAGCATTTTCACTTCCGTCATCTCTGATAATATATTCAGATGCCTTAACAAGCAAATTCGAAAACGGAAATAATATAATTACGTTTATTATATTGAAGAATATATGTCCTGCAGCAATCTGGCGCGGAACATTCGCTGGTACAATCTGATAGATAATCCACTGCACCGGATTTCTCAGCACAAGCATGAACAGCAGAGTGCCCGTTATGTTAAACAAAAGATGTATAATTGCTGCTCTCTTAGCCGTTTTATTGGCTCCTATACCTGACAGTATAGCTGTCACACACGTACCTATGTTTTGTCCGAAAATTATCGGATATGCCTGGTTGAATGTTATAACACCTGTGGCAGACACAGCGATAAGCAAGCCTGTTGTGGCACTGCTGCTTTGAAGAATTGCCGTCATTACAAACCCTGCAAGGATGCCTAAAAACGGATTATCAAACTTAGTAATGAGTCCGGCAAATTCAGGGTTTGATTTCAGCGGGTCCATTGCTTTTCCCATGAAATTCATTCCTATAAACAAAATACCAAAGCCTATGATAACTTCAGCTATACTTTTTACTTTTTTCTTTTTGGCAGCTAAGTATACAACCATTCCGACACCAACCATAAGCGTTGCTACCTTTGTTATGTTCAAAGATACAAGGAACGCAGTAACGGTAGTACCTATATTTGCACCCATTATTATTCCCACAGCCTGGTTTAAATTCATAAGCCCGGCATTAACAAAGCCAACGACCATAACGGTTGTGGCGCTGCTGCTCTGTATAACCCCCGTAACCAGAGCCCCCACAAGCACTCCCATGAGCTTGTTTTTTGTTAAGGCAGCTAAAATATCTTTCATCTTGCTCCCGGCAGCCTTCTGCAGTCCTTCTCCCATGTAACTCATTCCAAACAGGAATAGACCAAGTCCGCCGATTAAATTAATAGCAATATCCATAATTCCTCCTAATCATTCGTGGAAAAGCCATACTAATCATTTTTAATATTGTAATAAACCATAGAGATTATATCACTATTTGTTTACTTAATAAAGACAAAACTTGCTGCCATATTTTAACATGCAAAAAGCCCCTGGGGGCTTTTTATACACTTGTTTTTTATTTAAACTTCCTGAAGCTTTTTAACCGCCTCTGCACCTTTTGCCAGAGCTTCCTTGTTAAGAGGAATAAGGTCGGTCTTGTTTTCGCCGAATACCTTTAAAAATGCTTTAAGAATAGATTCAACTTCAACAACCTTTGTCAGTTCTATATATGCACCGAGCATTACCATGTTTGCAACCTTACCGTTTCCTAGCTCTAGTGCCAGTTCATTTGCAGAAACATAGTATACATCCAGATCACTTCTTGTGGGCTTTACATCTATAAGAGATTTATTGACGATTAATTTTCCGCCTGGAACCAGCTCTTTTTCAAATTTTATCATTGAAGGTAAATTCATAGCTATTGCTGCCGTTCCATCTTTGGAAATAAGCGGTGAACCTACAGAGTCATCAGATACCACAACCGCGCAGTTTGCTGTTCCGCCTCTCATTTCTGGTCCGTAGGAAGGCATCCATGTAACTTGCTTTTCTTCAAGCATTCCTGCATATGCCAATAACTTTCCGATAGCCATAATACCCTGGCCTCCAAAACCGGCCATTATTACTTTTTCTTCCATGTTATTTACCCTCCTCAAAATCTCTGAAATTTCCTAACGGATAATATGGAATCATATTATCTCTCAGCCATTCCAATGCATTTACAGGAGTGAGTCCCCAGTTTGTCGGACATGTTGACAATACCTCTACTATAGCGAATCCTTCTCCCTTTAACTGACATTCAAATGCCTTTTTTATCGCCTTTTTAGCCTTTCTTATGTTTGCCGGAGTATCAACTGAAACTCTTTCAACAAACTTGGCTCCGTCTATTGTAGCCAGCAGCTCCGCCATTCTTATAGGCTTGCCGCTGAGAGCCTCGTCTCTTCCCATCGGAGAAGTGGTTGTTTTCTGGCCAACCAATGTTGTAGGAGCCATTTGTCCCCCTGTCATACCATATATTGCGTTGTTTACGAATATAGTAGTTATTTTCTCACCTCTGTGAGCTGCGTGAACAACCTCTGCTGTACCTATCGAAGCAAGGTCTCCGTCTCCCTGGTATGCAAACACAACCTTGTCGGGGTGTACTCTTTTTATTCCAGTTGCAACTGCCGGAGCTCTTCCATGAGCAGCCTCCTGCATATCACAGTTGAAATAGTTGTATGCCAGAACCGAGCATCCTACCGGTGCAACTCCTATTGTATCTTCTAAAACTCCAAGCTCAACCAATGACTCAGCTACCAGTTTGTGTATAACTCCGTGAGTGCAGCCCGGGCAATAATGAAAAGGTGTATCGGTTAACCCTTTTGATTTTTCATATACAATTGTCATTATTTTGTACCTCCCGCAATTTTTTCAATATCCGCCAGTATGCTTGCCGGCGTAGGAACCATACCGCCCTGTGTACCGTTAAAATATACAGGCTGTCTTCCCTCAACGGCAATTTTAACATCATCCATTATCTGGCCCTGGCTCATTTCAACTGCAAGCACACCCTTTGCGCTGCTGCCTATTGTTTTGAATACATCATATGGGAACGGCCATATAGTAATAGGTCTCACCATACCAACCTTTATTCCTTTTTTCTCAGCCTGCTTAATGGCAGTCTTCACTATTCTTGAAGTTGTTCCGTATGCCACCAGCACAACCTCTGCATCTTCCAGACCAAATGCTTCATAAAGAACTTCTTTTTCTTCCATCATTTTGAACTTATTCTCTAAGTTCTTGTTGTGTGCCTGCAGCGTTTCAGCCTCCAGATACACTGAGTTTATAATGTTGGGTTTTCTTTTTCCGCCTGTTCCTACAGTAGCCCAATCTTTAGGAGGTAAATCTGTATGTGCGGATTCCTTAAATTCAACAGCTTCCATCATCTGCCCTATCATACCGTCAGCTGCTATAAGAACTGGATTTCTGTAATAATCTGCTTTGTCAAAAGCTAATATAACATAGTCAACTATTTCCTGTATGCTTGCGGGTGCATAGCACAAAGTTCTGTAGTCTCCGTTGCCGCCGCCTCTTGTTGACTGGTAATAATCTGCCTGTCCCGGCTGAATACTTCCCAATCCGGGGCCCCCTCTCATCATGTTAACAATAACACAGGGAACCTCTGCTCCCGCAGCATATGTTATACCTTCCTGCTTCAGCGAGATTCCTGGGCTTGAAGATGCGGTCATGCATCTTGCTCCTGCTCCGCCTGCTCCATAAACCATATTAATTGCGGCAACTTCACTTTCCGCCTGTAAAAATACTCCGCCTGCCTCAGGCAATGCTTTTGACATATATTCAGGAATTTCGCTGGATGGTGTTATTGGATAACCGAAAAAATATTTACATCCTGCCTTTATTGCGGCAGCTCCAACAGCTTCATTACCTTTCATCAATACCTTAGCCATAATTAACCTACCTCCATTATAATCTTTCTACAGTAATTACAGAATCGGGACACATAATTGCGCAGCTTCCGCAGGCAATACATTTTTCTTGTTCGATTACATGAGCCGGACAATATCCCTTGCCGTTAATTCTTTCTTTGTTTAGCTCGATTATTTTTACCGGACATACAGACACACACAGTTCACAACCCTTGCATGCGTCTTCGTTAAATGTAACCTTACCCTTTGCCATTATAATACCTCCATTTTTAACTCATCCATTCTTCCCTCATATAAAGATTTATGGGGAACAACTTTTCTAATATCTCTTCATTTTTTATTTTTTCTGCCGTTTCTTTTATTACGGCTTCATATCTTATAGGAATATCTGTTTCCCATGATACCTTTTTTGTCAGCTCGTGGCCGAATTCAACATCTGCTGCACTTGTATCCTTAAGCATGTGTGTGTTGTTTATGAGTCCGGTTACCTTAAGCCTTGATGTAGCCTCAATCATCCTGAGGTATTTCAGGGCACCTTCGGCAGTGTTCGTCTCAGGCCTGTTTCCGTTTATTACGAAAAACATGTCATATTCAACATTTTTTATTTGCTCAGAGTATCTTGCCAGCACTCTGGCACCAACCGGATCTCCACCTACATCAAGAACGGATTTTTCATTGGGATTTAATATTACTCCCATCAGCTGTGCAGGAAGTGCCGGAATATCAACAGCTGTATTCTTAATGCTTGAATCAAATACCTTTATACCGATTTTCTCAAAAAAATCTCTTTTTTCTCTGGACCTGAAATACGGATTTACAATATCCAAATCGGCGATATTCACATTCTCAAAAATCTCTTTCATCTTAACGGCATAGTTTACAGAAAACTCTGTCTTGCCGCTTCCATAATGTCCAATAACAATTACCAGTCTTTTATCAAGCATACTATCACTCCCTTCGGTAAATGCTATTTATATTCTCTAGCCTGCTCTTCCCCTCTAAGAACTCTCAGACCACCCTGTGCCAGCGCCAGCAGCTCGTCTTCTCCCGGAAAAGCTATTACTTCAGCAATAAATTTAACCTTTTTCTCTATCATTTCAATAAACTTTTTATCATATGCTATTCCGCCTGTTATGAGTATGGCGTCAACGTCTCCGTCAAGTACAGCTGCATATTCCCCTATTGCCTTTGCAACCTGATATGCCATTGCTCTGTATATGAGATCCGCCTTTTCATCACCGCTTTGCGCTTTTTCACTTACATCCTTGGCACTGTTTGTTCCGAGATGTGCACTAAGTCCGCCCTTGCCAACTATCATTTTATTGATTTCAGCTTCTGTGTAGTCACCGCTGAAGCATATTTTCACCAGCTGCTGTGCCGGAAGTGAGCCTGAACGCTCCGGTGAAAAAGGTCCTTCACCGTTCAGCGCATTATTAACGTCAATCGTTCTTCCCTTTTTATGTGCTCCTACAGATATTCCTCCGCCCAAATGCGCAACGATGAAATTCATATCCTCGTATTTCTTGCCGAATTTTTCAGCAGCAGCTCTTCTTGCAACCGCTTTTTGATTCAATGCATGCCAGATGCTTATCCTCTTAAAATTAGGATGGCCGCTTATTCTTGCAACATCCTCAAGCTCATCCACAACAACAGGGTCTACAATAAACGAAGGTATTCCTGCCTCATCACCTATGGACCGGGCTATCAGCCCTCCAAGATTAGATGCATGCTCTCCTATTGTATTGGTTTTTAGATCCTCCACCAATATATCATTGACCGCGTAGGTGCCGCCCTCAATGGGTTTTAAGAGACCGCCTCTTCCCACCGCAGAATCCAGTGATTGGAGAGCTATATTATTTTCCTTCAGGGCTTGGATAATTAATTCTTTTCTGAATTCAAACTGTTCAGCAACCCTTGAAAATTTCGCCAGCTCCTCGTTTGAATGTCTGAGGGTGGTTTCAAAAACAGGGCTTTCATCCTCAAAAACAGCAATTTTAGTGGATGTGCTTCCCGGATTAATAATTAATTGTCTCATTTTATTCTCCTTATAAATGCTAAATACTGAATGCTGAAACTAATACTGCTAAAGCAATTGAATTTAACTTGGCTTTATCTGAGTCTGCCCTTGATGTCAACACTATGGGCGCCTTTGCTCCAAGAATTATTCCTGCGTTATCAGCGTTAGCAAGATATGTAAGCGCCTTGTACAGAACATTTCCTGCTTCGATATTTGGCATAAGCAGTATGTCCGCATCGCCGGCAGCTTCTCCTTCAATTCCTTTAATTTTTGCTAGATCGGAAGAGCGTCGT
>DNNV01000096.1 GCA_003497505.1 Clostridiales bacterium
TGTTCAGTATTTTTATAGCTTCATCAACAATTTCCGGTCCTATTCCGTCCCCTTTTATTACAGCTATTTTGCAATCCATCTGTTCCTCCTTATGCTCTGCGGGCTTCAAGCTTGTTCTGCACATAGCCTGCCAGACCGCCGCAGTCTATAATCTTCCTGATGAACTCAGGAAATGGCTGTGCCTGATATATCTCATTCTTTGTAATATTTTTTATTAATCCTTTTTCATAATCGACGGAAACCACATCCCCTGCTTGGATTTTTTCTGAGGCTTCGTCACATTCAAGAATAGGAAGTCCTATGTTGAAGGCATTTCTGTAAAAGATTCTGGAATAGCTTTTTGCTATTACGCAGGATATGCCGGATGCCTTGATTGCCAGCGGTGCATGCTCTCTTGAGGAGCCGCAGCCGAAGTTTTTCTGGGCTACCATTATGTCTCCATCCTTCACTTCCTTTATGAAGTCCTTGTCTATATCTTCCATGCAGTGCATGGCAAGCTCTTTAACGTCTGTTACATTCAGATATCTCGCAGGAATAATACCATCCGTATCTATATCATCCCCATATTTAAAAACTTTTCCCTGTGTGTTCATAATATCCTCCGTTTATTTGATTTTTTCGGGGTCTGCTATTTTTCCCGCTATGGCTGTGGCTGCCGCAACTGCCGGGCTTGCAAGATATACCTCTGAACCGGTATGACCCATGCGGCCCACAAAGTTTCTGTTAGTTGTTGCAAGTGCTTTTTCACCGTCAGCCAATATTCCCATGTAGCCTCCCAGGCATGGTCCGCATGTGGGAGTGCTGATTATTGCTCCCGCGTCAATAAATATTTCTGCCAGTCCTTCTGTTATACACTGCTTGTAAATTTTCTGTGTTGCCGGAATTATAATTGTCCTTACGTCCGGATGAACCTTGCGTCCCTTCAATATTTCTGCGGCTGTTCTCATATCCTCAATTCTTCCGTTTGTGCAGGAGCCGATTACCACCTGATCGATTTTCACGCTGCCCACCTCGTCGATGGTTCTTGTGTTTTCGGGAAGGTGAGGAAATGATACCGTTGGTCTCAATGTGCTGAGATTAATTTCAATTACCTCGTCGTAGTCCGCATCCTCATCTGCCTCGTAAATTGTATATTTTTTAGTTGAATGCTCGCTCATATACTCGATTGTTTTTTCATCCACGGGAAATATTCCGTTTTTACCCCCTGCCTCTATGGCCATGTTCGCAATTGTGAAGCGGTCGTCCATGGCCAGGTGCTTTATTCCGTCTCCGGAAAATTCCATTGATTTGTACAGCGCTCCGTCAACACCTATTTTTCCTATTATGTGGAGAATTACATCTTTGCCGGACACATGTTTGCCGGGTTTGCCTGTAATGTTGAATTTAATCGCAGGAGGAACCTTCAGCCACACCTGCCCCGTAGCCATGCCGGCAGCCATGTCCGTGGAGCCTATTCCTGTGGAAAATGCCCCAAGGGCGCCATAAGTGCATGTGTGAGAATCAGCACCTATTACAGTATCTCCGGCAACCACCAGACCCTTTTCGGGAAGCAAGGCATGCTCTATTCCCATCTGCCCAACATCAAAAAAGTTTGTAACCTGCTGCTCTCTGCAAAAATTCCTAGATATTTTGCATTGCTCAGCGGATTTAATATCCTTGTTTGGAACAAAGTGGTCTAAAACAATTGATACCTTGTCCCTGTCAAAGATTTTTTCAGCTCCCATTTTAAAAAATTCCTTTATAGCTACTGGTGCGGTTATGTCATTTCCCAAAACCATATCAAGGTCGATTTCTATGAATTGTCCTGCCTTAACTTCCTTCAATCCTGCCCTGGCTGCAAGGATTTTTTGTGTCATGGTCATTCCCATTGCTATACCTCCGTATTCTCGTATATTATTTTATTTGCCGCATTTATATAGGCTATTATGCTTGCTTCTATTATGTCTGTGCTCAGGCCCCTGCCCACATGCACACGGTTTTTTTCCTTCAGCCTCACAATGGCATCTCCCAATGCATCCTCACCCTCTGTGACAGAGCTCAAGGAGAAATCATCCAGCTCAAAGTCCCTGCCGATAATTTTCTCAAGAGCTTTGAATGATGCGTATATGGGGCCTTCGCCTATAGCAACCTCCTCAACAGAGCGGTCTTCCTTTTTCACTCTTATGGTAGCTGTTGAGGTTATGGTGTTTCCGCTGTTTATCACATATTTTTCAAGCTCAAAGGCATTTGGTATCTCCACCTTCTGCCTTGATACCAGAGCATCTATATCCTTGTCAAACACATCTTTTTTCTTGTCTGCTAAGTCTTTGAACTTTTTGAATGCCTCATCAAGCTCTTCTTTTGACAGTGCATATCCCAATTGAATGAGCTTGTCGTTAAAAGCATGTCTTCCGGAGTGCTTGCCTAGCACAAGCTTATTTGTATCAAGCCCTATTGATTCGGGAGTCATTATTTCATATGTCTCCTTGTTGTTCAGAACACCGTGCTGGTGAATTCCCGATTCGTGAGCAAAGGCGTTAGCTCCCACTATTGCTTTGTTAGGCTGCACCTTGACTCCTGTAATTCTTGACAGCAGGCTGCTGCTTCTCATTATCTGCCTTGTATCTATATTTGTTGCTGCATTGAAGTAGTCTCTTCTTGTGTCCAGTGCCATGACAATTTCTTCGAGAGCTGCATTTCCGGCACGCTCGCCTATACCGTTGACTGTGCATTCGATTTGTGTTGCTCCTGCCTTGATTGCAGCAATGGAGTTTGCAACTCCCAGACCTAAATCATTGTGACAGTGCACAGATATATCAACTGTCTTGAGCTGAGGGCATTTTTCGATTACAGCAGTCAGAAAATTGTAGTATTCATCCGGAGTTGTGTAACCGACGGTGTCGGGGATGTTAATTGTTGTAGCTCCGGCATTTATTGCTCTGCTGAAAACCTGGGCAAGGAAATCCACGTTGCTTCTTGTTGCATCCTCCGCTGAAAATTCTATGTCATAGCAGTATGACTTGGCATATGCCACCATTTTTTCTGCTGTTTCGAGAACTTCCTCAGGTGTCATTTTAAGCTTGTATTCCATGTGAATGGGTGATGTAGCCAGGAAAAGATGTATTCTCGGCTTTGCGGCATACTTCAGGCTTTCCCATGCCTTGTCGATATCGTCCTTATGAGCGCGAGCAAGACTTGTCACAGTTATGTTTCGTACATGTTTGGATATTTTCTGTATGGAATGCAAATCCCCGGGCGATGCCGCGGCAAAGCCCGCTTCGATTATATCTACATTCATCCGTTCAAGCTGCTGCGCCATTTCTATTTTTTCCTTTAAATTCATACTGCAGCCCGGTGACTGCTCTCCGTCTCTCAGTGTTGTGTCAAAAATTTTGATTACTCTTTCCATTTCAAACCTCCGAATTTTTATTTTGAAATAGAATCCAACCATATGATTTCAGCAAACAAAAAATCCGTCCATGAAAGTATAAACTTTCAGGGACGGATATTATCCGCGGTACCACCCATATTGTTTTCAGCATAGATATAAATAAATATCCAAAGAAAACCTCTCGTCAGATTCTAACAAATCTCAGCCTTTAACGGGGCAACGTATCTTCCTACTTGATTCAGAAAATCGGCTCAGGAGCGAGTGTGCTTTCATGACAGTATCGGCTTGCAGCACCGCCGACTCTCTGTAACATGTCTTTTGAAAGGTTTTTTCTCCCTCACAGCTTTTCTTAGATC
>DNNV01000174.1 GCA_003497505.1 Clostridiales bacterium
AGCTTCGCGGCTTGCTTTCTTTTGTCTGATATTTTTTCAGAATAATTTTTTAATTTTTCATATATTATATTCTGTTCTTTGATTAAGGAATTTAAACTATATTCTGCCTCTCTTAATATATTTAATTCCTTATAGGCTTCATTTCGGTATTCTGTTATTTTTTCAACGGTGAATCCATATTTACGTTTTAACCTGTTTATAAGAGACATTCTTTCCTCAATGCTTTCTAATTTGCTCTCATCAAGCTCAAGTTTTTCGGTATAATCTCTTAAATCATAATTGAAGTATTGAATCTCTTCAAGAAGCAAATCGAACCTTGAAAGAAATTTTTCCAAGACCTCATCGTATGTCTTTATTTTGTTCAGCATACTGTAAACGTTATTAAGTCCGCCGCTGTTTAAGATATTGGATGCTTCATTCAGAGAACCTTGTAATTCTTTGATGTTGGAAAGTTTTTTTATTTCTTTCAGCAGGTCTTCTTCTTCATTTTCCTTCAGACCGGCTTCATCGATTTCGTCAATTTCATATTGAAGCTGCTCTATTTTTGCATCCTTGTTGACCAGCTTATTCTTAAGAGTATCTATCTCTTCCAGCACATTGCTGTATTCGCCGTAAAGCTGTGAGTATCCACCGCATAAAGGCGACAGCTCCTTTTGAATAAGGCTGTCCAAAAGCGAAATGTGATTTTCTTTTTTAAATATGCTTTCATGGCCGAACTGACCGTATATATCTATCAAGCATCTGCCCGCTTCTCTCAATAAGCTTAAAGGAACCGTCCTGCTGTTAATTTTGCTTATGCTTTTACCGTTTTCAAGTATTTCTCTCGAAATTATAAGAAAATCTTCCTGGTCAATTTCGATATTTGCAGCATCTAAAATGTTGCATACATCTTTGTTGCCGGAAACGTCAAAGACAGCCTCAACTACGGAGCTGTTTTTTCCCTTCCTTATTAAATCCTTCGATGCTCTTTCTCCCAAAATCAATGACAATGCCTCGATTAGCACTGATTTTCCGGAGCCTGTCTCACCTGTAAAAACATTGAATCCTTTGTCAAAATTAATAGATTCCTTTTCAAATACAGCAAAATTGCTTATACTTAAGTTAAGCAGCATAATATCACCATTATCTTATGTTCTTTTTAAATTCATCCAATACGTAATCTACTTTTTCCAATGACCTTATAGCAACAAATACAGTATCATCTCCTGCCAGGGTTCCCACAATGTCCTCAACTCCCATGTAGTCAATTGCGGATGCGCATATTTGAGCGGCACCTGGAATTGTTTTCAGCACTATGATGTTCATGGCATTATCAATAGAAACTACAGAATTCTCAAATATTTTATACAATCTGTCTGTAATGCCTTCCTGGCTTTGCCCGATTGTTGCATATTTGTATTTTCCGTTTTTGGACATAACTTTTACAAGTCGCAGCTCTTTTATGTCTCTTGAAATAGTAGCTTGAGTTACGTCGATGTTCATGGCTTTAAGTCCGTCTGCAAGCTCCTCCTGAGTTTCAATTTCCTGCTTTGAAATAAGCTCAAGAATTTTTGTTTGTCTTGTATACTTTTTCATTAGTCACCTCATACATTTCTATTATTTTTATAATATTCAAAAGCTTGAATTACTAAGTCTTTGAATTTTGTTTCATTTAAAAACGAACTACCTTTTGAAAATCTTTTGATATGTCCCAAGTATTCTATATTTCCATCTCCGCCCCTTATGGGAGAAAATGTAACATCAGTTAAAATTAAACCGTTTTCACTACAGTAGGACTGAATTTTGTTTAATACCTGAATATGGACCTTTTTGTCCTTTACAATGCCCTTTTTTCCGATATTTTCTCTCCCGGCCTCAAACTGAGGCTTTATGAGAACAATGATATCGGTGTTATCCCTGCTTATTTCCGATATTTTGGGCAGTATAAATTGCAAAGATATAAATGATACATCCGCAGTAATCACATCAATTTCATCATCAATAATTGATGTATCGGCATATCTGAAATTTATACCCTCCAAGTTTATCACACGTTTATCGTTTCTCAGGGATTCGTGAAGTTGACCGTGGCCAACGTCCACCGCATAGACCTTTTTTGCATGGTTCTTAATAAGATAGTCTGTAAAGCCGCCTGTGGAAGCACCTATGTCCGCAGCAACAGCATTATTTAAACTAATACGAAAATAATTAACAGCTTTTTCAAGCTTTGATGCCCCCCTGCTTACATACTCAAAGTTATTTTTAACTTCAATTTTGTCAAGCTCAGTTACCTTGAGCGATGGCTTTGTGGCCGCTCGTTCATTCACATAAACGCAATTGCCAAGTATCAGCTGCTTTGCTTTCTCCCGGCTTTCGGTAAAGCCCTTCGACTGCAGGAATAAATCAAGCCTGTAATCTTCCATCAAATACCCTTTCATTATAATTATTCTAATATAAACAAACGGAAATAATCCAATAAAATTATAGCATAATAATTTATAAATATCAATTAATTAATTATCCTTTATTAGAAATCAAATGATTTTAATGAATAATTATTTTCTTATTCAGAAATATATTATGTATTATTCAAGGCTTTCATCAATAATTTTGATTTTTTTCTGTATATCCTCAAGCTTTTTTGTGCAGAAGGAATATGCTTTCATTCCTTCCTCATAATTCGCCAATAATTCGTCTAATGAAAGGCTGTCATTTCCTTCAAATTCCTGAACTATTTTTTTTAAATGATCCAGTGCCTCCTCAAAGCTGTTGTATTCCATTATTTCACCTCTTCCGCAGATAATATTTCCGCTTGAATTTTAAAGTCCTTAAACCTTATGTCAATTACTTCATTTGCGTGAACATGTTCAAGGCTTCTGACAATATTTCCGTTTCTGTCTGAAACCAGCGCAAATCCATTTTTTAAATGATTGCTGTAATTGTAGCCCTTAAGCTTTTCCATAAGCATTTCAAGTTTGTGAGAAGTATCAGTCAAAGCGGCCGTGGTATGATCAGCAATTATGCTTCTGTAATTTTCTGCATCATTTTTATATTTGAATATTTTTTCTATAGGCAGACTGCTTTTTAAAATATATCTGTCAGATTTAAGCTCCGCCTGCATTATCATAAGCTTGTTTAATGTTGTGTACTGCAGAGTGTATTTAAGGCTTCTCAGCTTTTCCTCTATGTCCTTGTAGCCTGAAATAATTCTTTCGGCAGCGGCTGTAGGAGTGTGGCAATATATATCTGCCACATAGTCTGCAAGCGTTCTGTCCGTTTCATGACCTATGCCCGTAACAACGGGTATCTCGGACTTATATATCTCTTCCGCAACGTTCACATCGTTGAATATATTCAAGTCCTCAAAGCTTCCTCCGCCTCTGGAAATCAGTATAACATCTGTTTTATTTCTATTAAAAAACCTTATTCCGTCTATTATACTATCTTTTGACTTTTCGCCCTGAACCAGTGTATTATATATTATAATTTCAAAATTGGCTCTTACTGTTTCAAAGGTTTTTAAAATATCTTTTATTGCAGCTCCAGTCCTGGATGTTATTATTCCTATTTTCGCAGGATACAGTGGTATATCCCTGTGCCTGTCAAACATTCCTTCGGCCTTAAGCTTCTCTTTCAGCGCCTCCAGATCAAGCAGTATTTTGCCAAGCCCCACTCTCTCTATGCTGCGAACCACAAGCTGGTATGTTCCCTTTGCTTCATATACCGAAAGCTCTCCTTCGGCAACAATTTTATCTCCGTTTTTAGAAATATTGTCAGCAAAAAAAGCAACACAATTAATGCATGAATTTTCATCACAGAGTGAGAAATATGTATATCCGCTCTTGCTCATGCGTATATTGGATACCTCTCCTTCGACTCTGAGGTTGTTCAAAATTGAGTTGCTCATCAAGTATTTTTTTATATACTGATTTAAAACTGATACCTTAATTGGTTTTAATTTCATTGTACCACCTGTCTATAACGGGAAGGAATGAAACTCCCACTGCGTTATCAGATGAGTTTTCCTTAGAGGGAAAAATAACGTTGAAATCCTTGCTCAAAGCGTCTGATAACAAATTCCTTATAATGCTGTTGGATGCAACCCCTCCGGCAATAATTACCGTATCAAATTTCTGTATTGACTTAATATGTCCGATTATGTGAAGTATGCAGTCGGATACATATTTAAAAAGCGAATATATTATTGATTCTCTGCTATACTTGCCGGACATGTGCAGATTGCTGTAATAGTTTTCAATTCCAGAAAGATTGATGTAGGAATCACCGCTTATTGCCGGTGTCTTGATCTTTTCAGTGTGGACATGAATGTCCAGAAACCTTTCCATATGCATTCCGCATGGAAAGGGAAATTCCATAAGCGTGCCTATTCTGTCAATCAGTTGTCCAAATGTTATATCCTTGCTTCCGCCTTCTATAACAGCAGCATATCCTTTTGCAGCCTTTTTTACTCTTAAAAACTCGGCGGTCCCGCCTGAAATATGAAGAGCAAGTATGTTGTCGTTTATTTCTTTATAATTATCCAGCAGAGATGCTGCAATATGATTTTCCTGATGTGAATATTCCACGTAACTGCAGCCTAATGTCTTTGCAATTATTTTACCGTAGTTTTGTCCCACGGTAAATACGGGCATGTATGAGCCATCTATATTTCTCGGTCTTGAGCTGACTGAAACAATGCTTATATTTTTTAAATCCGGCTCTATTTCCGAATAGAGCTCCTGAAAGTTCCTGAGATGCTGAAAAACCGCATCCTGCTGCCTCAATCCTTTCTGTCCTGAGGGTACATCAAGAATTTTTCTTTTATCGGCTATTATCTCGCTGCCGTCAATAGCCGACAGCGCAATGGATGTGGTGTATGCACTTGTATCTATGCCCAGCACATATTTTTTCATTCTTCTATGCACCTTACAACGGTACCCAGTATTCCGTTTATAAATTTATGTGAATCGTCATTGGAATATTTCTTGCTGATTTCAACTGCTTCATTTATTGAAACAGAAGCAGGTATGGAGCTGTTATAGAGTATTTCGGATATCGCAACACGGAGAACCGCCAGGTCCACCTTCGCAATTCTGTTTATTTTCCAGTCTTTTGAATTATCTGTGATATATTTGTCTATAGTATCGAGGTTGTCAATCAAATCATCCATTGTTTTGTTCAGATATTCTGAATCAACACCTTCAATTTCAAAATGGTTGATATACTTACACGGAACTTCCTTGTCAAATTCCTTGTTAATATCCATGCAATATGCTATTTTAACCGCTTCTTCTCTTGTTTCTTTTCGCTTCATATTTCCTCCGTTCAGGATAGGTATTCACCGCACCCGTATGACATGTTTCAGTTATCGAATGAATGCCGAAAACTAAATATGCATAAACAATTATAGATTGACAACATAAAATTGTCAATCTATATTAGTTTATGATCTTATTCAATTATTTCTGTTTCGATAACTTCCTTATCTTTATCCTTGTCTTTTTCTTTTTCCTGGATTATGTTAAGTACATGAACATTTACTGCAGCCACCTGCATATCCGTCATAGTTTCAACTTCTTTTTTAACAGCTGACTGAACTTCTCTTGCTACTTCACTTATTTTATATCCATATTCAACATTTATGAATATTTCTAATACAA
>DNNV01000285.1 GCA_003497505.1 Clostridiales bacterium
AGTTGAAACAGCAAAGCAGGAAAAAGAAACAAGAATAAATGAAGCTCTTGCATATAAGAACAAAACCATTCCCGCTGCGGAAAGTGAAGCTGATAAGCTCATACGTGAAGCTGAATCTTTCAAGGAATCAAAAATAAACGAAGCGAGAGGAGAGGTTGCAAGATTTAACTCAATGTATACAGAATATGCGAAAAACAAGGATATAACTCGTACAAGAATGTATTTGGAGACTATTGAGGAAATACTTCCAGGGATTACGGTATATATTGATTCATCAGAGGGCGGAGTGCAGAAGCTTCTTCCTATAAAAAGCTTTTCAAATCCAGAAACATCAAACGGAGGTGGAAACTAATGCAGGAAACAAAGAGAAAAGGAAATTCTGGTTCATTTATTAAAATACTGCTGTTGATTTTACTTGTGATAATATTTGCGAATACTGCATACATGGTCAGAGAAAATGAATATGCCTATGTAACGAGATTTTCGAAATTTCAGGCAATACATGATAGTGCAGGGCTACATTTCAAACTGCCTGTGGTAGATAAAGTGGAAAAAATTCCTCAGTTCAGAATGATGTATGACGTGCCTCCTTCAGAGGTTCTCACGGGAGACAAAAAAACCTTGGTGGTTGATAATTTTGCTGTTTGGCAAATAGATGATCCCTACAAATTTATGCGTACAGTAAGCAGAATTTCCGAAATGGAAAACCGCATAGACGCAGTTGTTTACAACGCAGTAAAAAATACGCTCGGTACAATGAATCAGACGGACATTATAAATTCAGACAACAGCTCAATCGACGATGTGAATACCGTAATAACAGAGCTTGTCAATGCGCAGCTGGGAAATTACGGAGTTTCCACAGTAGCCGTTGAAATTAAGCGTCTTGACCTTCCAAAGGACAATGAAACAGCCGTGTACAGCAGGATGATATCAGAGAGAACACAAATGGCTGAAAGCTACAGAGCCGGCGGAAACCTGGAGGCAAGCAAGGTAGTGAATGAAACCGACAAGGAAGTTGGAATACTTCTGTCAAAAGCAAAGGCCGACGCCGAAGAATTGAAGGGACAGGGCGAAAGCGAATACATGAAAATTATTGCCGAAGCCTATTCCACAGAAGACAGAGTTCAGTATTACGAATTTATCCGAAGTCTTGAAGCGTTAAAGTCCACCATGCGCGGAGACAAAACCATCATACTCCCTGCAGACAGCTTCATAGTAAGAGTATTGAACGGAAAATAATAACGGAGAATATGTATGGAAAAGAATAAAAAAAAGGCAGTATACATTGCCGCGCTGATTACAGGCCTTCTGCTTGGAATATTTGGGGTATTTCTGTCAATATTCACAGACGGCACGATGTATGAACGAATAATAACAATATTGATAGTACTGATAATCTACGGAATAGCAGGCATTATACTAGGCATATGGAAGCCCGAAAAACCACTTCTTTCCATGCCGTGGCTGAATCTCCCAGGAGTGATAGTTCTTCTGTTCTACATGTACAGGGAATTCAACGCACTCTATATAATTTACATGCTTTTGATTCTTACAGTATCATACTTCGGACTAAAGACAGGAAAATCATTTAAGAGAAATAAAAAATAATATTTCATTACATAGAGGTGTGAAGGCATTTATTGCTTTCACACCTCTATATTACACTTGTGTAGCTTTTTTACTGTTCCGGTATCTCCTCTTTGGAAAGCAGAGTTCTATAGCTCATATCCATACCAAAGGCGCCCAGCGGAGCTGTTATGATGATGGCGAGTACGGCTACCGACAGGACAATTTTACCGCATGGCAATCCCAGGGAAAGCGGAACGGAACCGATGGCAGCCTGCACCGTTGCTTTGGGCAGATAGGCGATCATGCAGAAAATGCGTTCTTTCATATTCATTGATGTACCCACAAGGCAGAGGAAGACACCGATTGAACGAAATATGAGGGCAAGAAAAATCATTCCCACGGCGGCAAGCCCGGCACCAACGGTATATCTGATGTCGACTGCGGCACCTACCAGCACAAATAAAATTACCTCTGCTGCAAGCCATAGCTTGCCAACTTTTTCGGACAGCCTCTTTGACACAAATGCCGTGCTTTTCATTTGCAGCACGCATGCCATGCTCATAACGGCAAGCAACCCAGAAATTGATACTAAACCCTTTATCCAGATTTCAACTGCCATAAGCATGAAAGAAACCCCAAGAACAATAATAACCTTCATGCTGTTGCGCACATATCTCCTATGAGTGTAGGCAGTCTCGAAAAACAGGCTGAGTAACCATCCGGCGACAGCACCAAGCACAATTCCGAGAATAATGGAAATAGGAATGTTCACAAAATCCATTATCCTTGCAGCACCTCCCTGCGCCATGCTGACAAATGTTGAAAACAATACGATGACAAAAATATCATCACAGGATGCTCCTGCCATAATAAGCTGCGGAATACTTTTGTCGGTACCATATTTTATTTCCATTAAATGTACCATCCGAGGCACAACAACAGCCGGAGACACCGCACCCAGCACGGCCCCCATAACAGCCGCTTCAATCCTTGTAACACCAAGTATATAAGGTGCAAACAGAAAGAAAGCTAAAATCTCAAAACTTGCCGGTATGAATGACATCATGACCGCCGGACGCCCTACCTTTTTTAAATCCAAAATATCAAGCGAAAGACCGGCCCGCAGCAGTATAATAATTAGTGCCATCTGCCGTAAATCAGCGGAGATGGAAAGAATAGACCCGTCAAGAAAATTCAGTACATGCGGTCCCAATAATATGCCGGTTGCCAGCATGCCGATAATGCGCGGCAGCTTGAGCCGTTGACAAATAGCTGCCATTGAAAGTCCTACGAGAAAAATAAAAGCAAGCGATGTTAACATATATCCTCCTTAACACAAAAAGCCGATGCTTTCTGCGACAATAAAAATCACAGAAGTCATCAGCTTCAATAAGCGGTTTAGGTTACCCAGGGAAGTACTTCATTCCCGCAGGTATTATATCAATAACATCAGCATCTGTCAATACAGGCTTTTTTATATGCCGTAGGCGTCATTCCCGTATACTCTTTAAATACCTTGCAAAAATAGTGCTGGCTTTTGTATCCGACTTTTTCTGATACTTCCAGGCTCGTAAGCGATGAATAAGAAAGAATGAGAGAAATCGCCGACTCTATCCTGACCTTTGTAAGAAATTCCGAAAAACTCATGCCTGCTTTCTTCTTGATGCTTCTTGTAAGATAGGACTCACTTATATGAAGCTCGGAAGACATGCTTTTAAGAGACAGATCACTGTTACTGTAGTTTTTATAAATGTAATTTATCGCTTCCTCAGCCGTCCCCAATCCTTCTGCATCCGATATCCCGGCAAAAGACATCTTGTCCTTTAAATACTCATTATACGCACTTTCCATGACGGTAAACAGGTTGTTTTTATCGATGGGTTTGAGCAGATAATCATGCGCCTTAAGCTGAATTGCTTTTTGTGCATAATGAAACTCATCATAACCCGAGATTATAATATATTTTGTAAGGGGCGATACTGCCGACATTTCTCTTATTACATCCAAACCGTTCAGCCCAGGCATATTAATATCCATCAGTACTATTGCCGGTTTTATCTCGGTTATAATCCTGCACGCCTCAAACCCGTTTGTCGCCAGAGCGGATACTTCAAATTTTGAGCCTGCTGCTTCAATCAAACTTTTCATGCCGTTTCTTATTGTCAGCTCATCATCGCATATAATAACTTTACACATCTGTATCCTCCATCATCTTAGGCAGCCTCACGGTTACGGTTGTGCCTGTATTTTCTTCACTGTCTATGTCAAGTCCGTAATTTTCTCCGTAATTCAGAAAAATTCTGCGGCTCACGTTGTACAGACCGTAATTGTTCCCTGTATAATGCTTATCCAGATTGTTTTTTATCTGGTTCAGCTTTTCTTCATTCATTCCCACGCCGTCATCCTTCACGACGATTTTCAGAATGTTGTCCTCTTCAAAAACAGATATTCGTATGGCCCCACTGCCCAACTTCGGCTTGATTCCATGGTAGATTGCATTTTCAACCAAAGGCTGAATCAGAATTTTAGGCAGGCTGCACTTACATAATTCTGTATCACAGTCTATATTGTATTCTAAAATATCTCTATATCTGAACTGCTGTATAACAAGATAGTTTCTAACATGTTCCAGCTCCTTTTCCAAAGTGATGAATTCTTTTCCCTTGCTTAGGGATATTCTGAAAAATGAGGATAAGGACACAATGAGATCAGACAGTTCATGTGCGCCATGCTCCAGTGCCTTCCACTGAAGCGTATCCAACGTATTGTAAAGGAAATGGGGATTAATCTGCGACTGCAGGACCTGAAGCTCTCTCTGCCTCTCCTCCTTTTGCTGCTGATACACCTTGTGCATTAATTTTTTTATATCTGCAACCATGACGTTGAAATCTTCTGCAAGATCTGACAATTCATCATTTCCGTTTAAACTTATGCTTGTTTCCAGATTCCCTTGACGCACGTCCTGCATTGCACCGCTGAGGATGCGTATTCTCTTCGTAGCCAGATTGCTTACAAGAAAGCTCACGCTTATGGCAACAAACAACAGCACAATTCCAATGCCCACGAGAGATCTCGCAAGCAGCTCCGCATCCATAAACAGCTCTGATCTGTGCACGGCAGTACACAAAAACCAACCGTAGCTGTTGGGTATGGGTGCATAAAACACCACATAATCCGTATTTTCCTCCACCACATCCTTGTATGAAACTTTGGAATCCGAATTGTCGGGTATGTGCTCAATTATATTTCTAACAAGAGAATCCGACAAACTTTCATCAACATTGGTATATATCGAACCTGTACTGTCAGCTATCAGTGACTTTCCTTTATAAAATGATAAATTATCCGTCAGCTCGGTCAGTTTCCTGAGTGATATGGCTGCAGCAACGAATCCGACCTTCTCAGCAGTTTTGCCGAATATAGGATAGCAGGCGACTGTAATGAGGCTTTGGTCTGTCTTTGAAATCACAGGCTTGCTTATTACATATTCAGCTTCAGAAAAAAGCATTTCCCTGAAATAATCCCTGTCGGACACATCTATAGTTTGATTTTCCGTTATATATTCAATTCCATCAAGGCGATTGATGGCAAATGTGCCGTAATCATTGCCATAATATGAGTCCATGTCATTGCTCAGCTGATTTACATACGATTTGAGAGCACTGTCTTCCATTGAAACAACCGTAGGCGTCCGGCTTATGGTGTGCAGTTCACGTATTCTCTGAGCCAGCCAGGCTCCCGCTTCATTTGCCTTCGATTCTATGAGCTGTGTGCTCAGGTTTTCCGTAAGCCTGTGGTTGTAATCATTTATTCTCATGCTTATTATAATGGCTGCCGCGCAAAAAGACGCAGTTAAAAACAACGATAATATGGCTGTCAG
>DNNV01000282.1 GCA_003497505.1 Clostridiales bacterium
TAATGATAGCCGAATCATAGAAAACATCTGCATTCATGAGTAGAAATTTTTCATCATACATGTAATCCGAAGCCATATAAGCAGAATACATATTATTAGTTTTATCATAAACATCATTTACAATAATTCGAACATCTTTATAACGTCTGCCAATTGCATTAATCATCATTTCTGATTTATAGCCTGCAATTACAGTAATATCCTTTATTCCATTCTCTAAGAGATTATCAACTTGCTTAAATAAAATAGGTTTTCCATTAACTTCTACCATAGATTTTGGCCTATCATCAGTTATAGGTCTCAGCCTCGTTCCAAGTCCTGCCGCTAAAATCAATGCTTTCATTTTAAAACCTCCATAATTTCATTGTATACTTTTTCGAGATATTCTTTACTTAATTCTATAGTGTTCAAAACAGAAAATCTATCAGGTCTAGTTGCTTGAGACTTCAACCATGCACCAATGAACACTTCCTTGGATATGCCAAGTCTTTCAGGGTTTATGTCAACATTGTATCTCTTCAAAAAAGTGACTATAGGTTCATAGCTTCTGTCTTGAAAAATACAACTTGCAATACTTCCTAAGGCTACTTTTAATCCATGCGGAACATTAATATTATAATATTCATCTAACGAATGACTAAACAAATGCTCCGAACCACTGCACGGCCTGCTATTACCCGCTATATCCATAGCTAGTCCACTTAACACCAATGATTGTGCTAGTTGTCTTATGAAGTTTTCATTTCTAATATGCTCTTCTCTGCTGAACAAGAGCATATTTAATGCAGTATCGGATAATAAATAGGCAAAATCGTTAGGATGTACCCCTTTATGTTTACTTTCAAGCTTCCAATCAAATAATGCCGTATAATTTGATACCGTATCCCCAATACCCGCCATCAACAATGTGTTAGGAGATTTTTTTATGATACTTGTATCAATTATTATCCCTTCTGGCGATTTACAACCAAAACTCTTAGCTTTACCCTCATATGTTTTTAGGACTGCAATCGGAGATGCTACTCCATCATTACTTAAGGTTGTTGGAATGGCTACATATTTCTTCTTACTAACATATGAAGGATACTTTGCCGTATCTAAAATCTTCCCTCCTCCAAAACCAATTACAATATCAAAATCCTCTATAGATATTTTTTTGGCAACATCAACCGCAATATCATATGTACTATCATCAATAAAGTAAATAGAATTTTTTTCATATTCGTGTAATAGCTTATCAATGCCTTTTTTAAAAATATTGTATACTCCTTGTGAAGTAAATATTATAATTTTCTTTGATTCAATATTATTAAACTCTTTATCAAGCTTGGATATTAAATCTTTAGTGCTATTCTTTTCTATTGTCAAAAATAACGGCAAATTAAATGTTTGCAATTTATCCCCTGCTTTCACTTACATAATCTTTTTTATTTCACATATCACTTAGGTTTATCAGAATAGTTTGAAGTTCATTATAATATATATCGTCATTTTTCCAAAAAATAAAGAGATAAACAAAAAAACAACCGCCATGTTTTCCCGGACTACGGTTGATTTTTAATCCTTGAAAGAACTATATGGACGATTCCCGGTTTATTCAAGCCCTCGCATTATTCATTATTAATTAACTATGTTGCATAAATTAATGTATTTGCCTTAATCTCTTAATCGCAGTATCATATCCTGATTTAGCAGACAATTCGTAATATTTTTTAGCTAACCTTAAATTTCCCGAAGCCTCATGCCATGTGCCAAGATTGTATGCTGCCTTAAAGCTTCCACAACCATACACACCTTGATGCTGCGGCACCTCACCTATTTCCAAGCATTTTAAATAGCTTTTTTCTATCAATGGCAGATAGTTCTGATATTTTACTATATCAAACAATATCATCTTCATATAAAATATACCGCATAAAAAATTAAAGTCCGCATATTTTTGTAAACCTGCTTTAACTTCATCAACTATTTTGAGTGCACTTTCAAAGCTTTCAATTTCTATCAAGGTGTAAATATACCGTATAACACCCTTTCTGTAAAAATTATCATCCTTGCTTACAAGATTATAAAAGCTTTCGAAATATTTTACAGCTTCTTTATGTCTGTTCATATTTACCAATGCAGATGCAACTTGATAAAGGAAATAAGGATCATCCGGATTACGCTCTAACTCCTCAAGCAGGATAGGTAGATTTCTTTCCGGCTTGTTAGGCATAATATATCCATCATGCTCAAAATTAAGCGGAAGAGGAAATCGAGGTAATTTACTGTTAACTTGCTCATGCACTTTTCCGGAAAAATATATATTTTTAGGTATTATCCTTGTCATATAATCTATTCCATAGCTCAGTTCACCGTTATCCATATACGAACTTTTTATCTGTATAGCTCCCAATGAATCAGTGTTTTCTAAGAACTTTAATACGTCCTGTCTGTTTCCTTGTATCAAGTACTCATCAGCATCCAATATCAAATTCCAGTCGCTATCTGATTTTGATAAAGCAAAATTTCTCGCATCCGAAAAATCATTTTTCCATACATAATCAAAAACTTTAGCCCCGAAGGACAGGGCTATTTGTTTCGTAGAATCCTCTGAGCCTGTATCAACAATAATGATATCGTCAACTAAATCCTTAACACTTGCTAGACATCTCTCAAGGCAACGTTCTTCATTTTTTACTATCATAACTAAATTTAGTGTTTTCATAACATAAATCTCCCGAAAATAAAACATCAATTATTGTCAGTTAATTATTTCCATAAATTTATTACGTCTTAATTATATCATATATCGGATTTTTTTAGTAGAAAATTAACATTTTTACAGCGATGAGAAATATACTTTTTATCTATAGCAAAAACTTAAAATTTTATTGAATAAAAAAGTATTTCATGCTATATTCGTGCAAGTGAGCATATTTCCGTGTTTTAATTTTATTCAATTTCTGCCTGCTGTATAAAAACTGGTAAAATGTTAAAAATAAGGAATGTATATTGCTAAATAAATGGCTGTCATGGTGACCATATAATAGCCATAAGAAATTGGCACTATGCAGGAACGCTGATAATTGAACGTTCCATTTTTGGCACGCATTATGCATATAGATATATCAATAAATACTTCAGGAGGACTAATATGTCTAAAAACAAAAAAATAAATGAGACGCCTGTGCAGAAAGATCTTACAAAAATGCGCACACCTCATACCTATGCAATTATTTTTGCGGTAGTACTGCTTTGCTGGGCATTAACTTTCATTGTTCCGGCTGGTAAATTCAGCACTCATGATGTTGAATATGTTGATTCGAACGGAGATACAAAGACTAAGACTGTATTGATCGCCGATTCCTTCCGTTACAGCTACAATTTAAACACAGCAAATTTAGCTTCGGAATTAAGGGAATTGAGCAGGGATACTGCCAAGCTTGAAGAGTTAGATGTTGATCAGGCTGCTTTGGAGGAGTTGCTTGCAACGGATTCTTCGAAATGGACCCAATCAGATCTCGATGATATCGGTCTGAGCGATGATACTCTTTACGGAATGTACGGCAATTCTATGTATGATACAAGCAAAAAACTCCACAAGACCGCACGTATCTGGGGTACTGACGATTACGGCGGATTCGGCTTCATGAACTATGTATTTGAAGGGCTGGCTACTGGAAACAAGTATGGCTCAGCTGTTGGTATAGTTGCTCTGATACTTGTTGTTGGCGGTGCATTCGGTATTATTATGAAAACAGGTGCCGTTGATGCTGGTATTTATGCATTTATAAGGAAGACTAAGGGTCTCGAAAGGCTTGCGCTGCCAATGCTGTTTTTCGTATTTTCATTGGGCGGAGCAACCTTCGGTATGGCAGAGGAAGTAATACCATTTGCTATGATAATGGTTCCTTTTGTTATAGCCCTCGGGTATGACTCTATAGTGGCCGTAACCGTGACCTATGTTGCATCTCAGGTTGGTAATGCCGCTTCATGGATGAGTCCGTTCAGCGTTGCGGTGGCTCAGGGTATAGCCGGAATTCCTGTTCTTTCAGGTGCTTCCTTCAGACTTGCTATGTGGTTCATCGTTACGGGACTTTCTGCCGGATATATGATGTTCTATGCAGAAAAAATAAGAAAGAATCCAGAACTTTCGGTAATGCATAAATCTGATGAGCATTTCAGAAGCAGAATAGAAAATACAACACAGCAGGAAATTGAATTCACATTGGGACACAAGCTCATTCTTTTAGAAATGCTGGCTGTGCTGGTATGGATTGTATGGGGAGTTACATCAAAGGGATATTATATTCCTGAAATAGCATCTCAGTTCTTTGTAATGGGATTTGTTGCAGGTGTTATAGCTGTTATCTTTAAATTAAACGATATGTCAATAAATGACATGGCATCATCATTCCAGAGCGGTGTTGCCGATTTGGCAGGAACTGCCGTTGTAGTTGGTATGGCAAAGGGAATATTGCTCGTATTGGGAGGCTCTGATGCCAATGTTGCATCTTCTCTGAACACAGTGCTCTACAGCATTGGTCAGGCGCTGGAGGGAGTTCCCGCAACAGTAGCCGCATGGAGCATGTATCTGTTCCAAAGCTTGTTCAATCTTGTTGTAACATCAAACTCAGGTCAGGCTGCTTTGACAATGCCTATAATGGCTCCACTTTCAGATATAGTCGGCGTACACAGACAAATAGCTGTTCTTGCCTATCAGCTGGGTGCAGGATTTGTTGACGCTTTTACACCTGTTTCCGCAAGCTTGATAGGAGTGCTTGGAGTTGCAAGAATCGACTGGGCTAAATGGGCAAAATTCCAGATTAAAATGCAGGCATTTTTCTTCCTGATGGGTACGATAATAATTGTTACTGCTGTAGCAATTAATTTTCAGTAATCAGGTGCTGATGTCGGTTAAAAAAATTCTTATGATATAAAAAGGTAGACAGCAATTATTTTCTCATTGCTGTCTATTTTTTGTGTTTTGTGTTATCTTAAATATAAACAAATTTTAATTCCCATCAACAGGCACTTCAAGGCTTCCCACCCTTATCCTGTCAATTTGTCTTATGTCAATCGGCTGCTTAAACATTACATTCAGTGATGAGCTCAGTGCGTTTGTGCTTGAGCCGCTCTGGTTTACTTCGGCCTCCGAGCCGTCCTTCAGAATAACTGTGACTGAATTACTGAAATCGTGATATGTTTTTTCTTCTGGTTTTAAAAGCTTGTTGCTAATTTCTACATTTATTGAAATAGGTGAAAACTTTATATTTTTAACTGTGTAATTCCTTCCGTTGATTTCTGCATCTTTGTTTGTTACTATAGTTCTGGAGGCATTTTTGTAATCTGCCCTGAAATTAATGTTCCATTCTCCTTCTGTAGTACCTAACTTGCTCATTATTTCATACTTGAAATAGTAATTCTCCAACTCTGCCATATCTCTTATGTCAAATATATAGTAGTGAAATTCTGTTACCCCGGATTCTTCAACGTTAAAAAAGTTTCCGTATTTTATATCATCGGAATCATCCTTGTTGACAAAGCTAATGGTCCCCAGACTATATTTTTCCGAATCTGTGAAAGCCATCATGATGCACAGCTTGTTGTCTGCAAAGCCTATGTTTTCAATATATATGTCTCCTAAATTCCTTTCG
>DNNV01000196.1 GCA_003497505.1 Clostridiales bacterium
TAACATTCAGCGCCTTGGAAATTTTCCATAAGGATGCAACAGACGGCCCCGTAATATCTCTTTCAATCTGACTTATCAGTCCCTTGCTTAAACCTGTTATCAAGGAAAGCTGTTCTATGCTGATTTTTTGCTTTAATCTCAGTGACCTTATCTTATCTCCCAACTCCATAATTATCCCTCGTATGCTCTAAGAATTTTATCGTTTGCCTTCAATAATATATTATATAATGAAAATCGCCTTTCTTCAATACTTTATTACCTTTTTCTCCAGCCACGCGGCAAAAAAATACATTACAGCCGCTATAAGTCCAAGCACAAAGACACCCATCATAACAAGGTCAAGCTTGAAGGTCTGGCTTCCATACAGTATCAGATATCCTATTCCTGCCTTCGATACAAGGAACTCACCAACTATTACCCCAATCCAAGACAATCCTATATTCACTTTTATAACGCTCATTATGCCAGGAATATTGGCAGGAATAATTACCTTTTTCAAAATCTGATATTTATTTGCCCCCATTGTTTTCAGCAATATTATTTTGTCCTTTTCAACATTTATAAATCCAGTGTAAAGTGTCATCGTAGTTACTATAACTGATATAGAAGCGGCAGTTACGACTATACCTGAGAAGCCCATGCCGGCCCATAGAATAATTATAGGGGCAAGCGCAGTCTTAGGCAGACTATTCAGTATGACAATATACGGGTCTGTAATCCGCGCAAGCTTCTCAAACCACCAAAGCAAGACAGCAATTCCAAGCCCCGCTAATGTTCCCGCGAAAAAACCCGCCACAGTTTCCGTAGTTGAAACATACAAATGCTTGAACAGGCTTCCGTCCTTTATGAACTTAAATATGAGTTCGGATATGGCACCCGGACTGCTTATTAAAAATGTATCTATTAACTTATACCTTGCAGCCCCTTCCCAAATAGCAATAAAAACAACAAACACTAATATCTGCGTTGTTCTTATAAAGTTTTTATCTCTTTTTACCGACTTCAGATACTCCCGGTGTTCTTTAGATATATTAGCGTCCACAGCGCTTTTATTCTTCTCCTGCATCCAAATCCCTCCATATCTCTCTGAAATATTCTCCGAATTCCAGAGTGTTTCTGCATTTCATCGGAGTTCTCTCTCCCTGACATTGACTGAATTCAATGTCATATTCCTTTTTTACTTTTGCAGGTCTCTCGGTAAATACGATTACTCTGTCCGAAATGCTGACAGCCTCAGGAATATCGTGAGTTACCAATATTGTTGTTATTTTTTCTTTTCTCAGAATTTTTCCCACTTCGTCTCCCACAGACAGCCTTGTTTGATAGTCCAAAGCGGAAAAAGGTTCATCCAGCAGAAGCAAATCAGGCTCTATTGCCAATGTGCGCACCAAAGCAGCCCTCTGCCTCATGCCTCCGGACAGCTGGCTGGGATAATGGTTTCTGAAATTGTACAACCCATACTTCCTTAGCATGTTCATTACCTTTTCTTTATTTTCATCTGTGTTCATATGCCTTATTTCCAGCCCTAAAATACAGTTTTTAAATATATTTCTCCATTCATACAGTTGGTCTTTTTGAAACATGAAGCCTATGCTGTCAGTATTGACTATGACTTCGCCCTCGGATGGTTTTTCCAGTCCCGCTATCAATGAAAGGACCGTTGATTTACCCGATCCTGAAGGTCCCACAATAGAAACAATTTCTCCCTTTTTTATATTAAATGATAAGTCATCTATTGCTTTTGTTTCGTTATTTATCGTATGAAATCTTTTAGAGATATTCTTCAATTCGCATATATATTCCATTTACTACCTCCGTCAGACGTTAGCTATATCATTATGTTATTCAAAACAAGCAAATAAGTTAATGCTATTTGAACGAAAAAGCACTTTCAGAAAAAATCTTACAATTTAACCTTATAAAGTAAGCTTAACAAAGTTAAAAATAGAAATAATAAAATAAACTGACATTAAAAAGGTGGTGACAAAATGATAATCGTAGATATGCTCGTAAATAAGCTCAAAATGAGAAACAACGTTCCTACAAACCCCGGCAACGTTTATATTCCTAATGAATTTGAAGTTGAAGAGAGAAAAAAGGATGTGGACGCAAATCAAAAATAAGGAAAAATAAAGAAGAAAAACTCCGAAAAATGGGGTTAGGGCAAGCAAAAAAAGAACCAGTATACCTGGTTCACATTAACAAATAAATTTATAATAAATAGAGGGGGAATTTTTACATGCTCATTATATATACAAACGGCGTTTGTGCACAACTGTTTTTTTATTAACAATTTGTAATAATTATATCCTTATTATCTTTTTACTGATTTTTCGGCATAATCTGCTACGTCGTAAAACGTATCAAATACAGGTACTCCACATTTCAAAAGAGTTTCCTTATTTTGATGGCCTCTTGCCACAAGCACGCAGTCCACATTCATGCGGCAGGCAACCTCGTAATCATGCGTGGTATCTCCTATAAAGAGCGCCCTAGGTATTTCCCTTGTTTTTACCCATTCTTCGGCCATCTCTGCCTTGCTGTGGGCATGAATGTTGTCAAGTCCAAGTATCTCATCAAAATAGTCATATATTCCCAGTTCCTTAACCTGCTTTACAAGCATCTGTCTCTCAGATGCGGATAAAATTACCTGACGGCAATTTTCATATTTAAATTTGTCAAGAACATCCTTAACGCCTTCATTCAGTCTTGATTCTTTTGAAAATTTAAGATATTCCGTAACCCATTCAATTGCAAGCTCATTGTAATCTTCCTTTTCAAAATTATGACCCAGTTTTTTATAATACTCTACAATCGGAAAGCAAAAGCTCCTTTGATAATGCTCAATGTTTTCTATCAGGGGCATGTTTCTTCTTGCAAGCAGTACATTTTCGCTTTTTATGCCCGCCATCACATCATCAAGCAGCGTCCCGTTAAAATCCCAAATTATATGTGAATATATCATAGTGTCTCCTTAAAAGCACAGGCAGTTAATTTCCCATTGCTTTTTTGATTCTGTTTTTTACCTTCTCTTCTCCCATAATCTGCTGCAGCTCCCAGACGTCTGGAGATGTGGACCTTCCAACTACTGCGAGCCTTACAACTGAGCTCACATCTCCCACATGTCCCTTGTACATATCAGGATTTTTTTTGTAGTCCTTCGGTTTTGCCGCATATCCGCTTTCCTGAGCTATCATCCTTATTTTTTCAAACCATTGTACTTGGTCATCATTGTGATCGTAGCTGTCAAGGTATAAATTAAGGAGCTTTTCAGCTTCCTCATTATTAATATTCTCAGGATAACTGTCTGAAATTTCAAAATATTCATAAAAGAAATAGCTTATAA